>NZ_JAAHGU010000035.1:0-57658 GCF_010692685.1 Okeania sp. SIO2F5
TTATCTCTCCCCAAATCTTCCCTCTTAACCTTTTCTCTCTTACCTTCTGTCTCCTGTCTCCAGTATAGCTGTCTCCTAGTCAAAAAAACTTGATATTTATATGAAGATACGGTTAGGGGTTCTATAGGGAACACCTGATCTGGGAACACCGGATCTGGGAACAGTTAATATTAACAAGTAGTTCAAACCATCCAAAATAAAAAATCCCAAATACAAAATTATCAAATCATACCCAGAATCAGCAACGCCGAATTTTGAAAGATTCTCTTGAGAATTGACAAGAATTTTGATTAAGTCTAATGAATAAAACTTGATACTATAAAAAAATACCTCCCTAATTTATACTTGGGAGCCATAAAAAATGTAGATTTTGGGAAAGTTTTGGATTTATTATATAGAATCCCTGATCGTATCTTTGCAGGGGGTATGTGCTTTTGACTGCCGTCCTCAGAACTTAGTCGGTGGTGAAGTCAGGAGATTCAGGAACGAGAATAAGGCCAAAAGTGAATGAAACCCCTGGCCCTTCGGGTATTTCTTTCCTTCTCCGGAGGACCTACGCTAACAGAGAAGCTTTGCGTAGGGCAGTTGCTTCAATTCGGCGGGGCACCTATGGGGTGGGGGAGGCAGGTTTCGCCCACAGACGGGAACCTGAAGGGCGTACTGCACTCACCGCCCGATAGCGCAGCAGGTATAGCAATGTGCGCTGGCATATTTACACATTATTTTTTGTACACCTGTTCGCTTACTGCACTTTGAGCTGGACATTGTAAATACCTGAGCGCACATTGCTATAGTACACCAAGCAGGTTGAAATTTGCTTCTATCTCCCCATCTCCCCACATTCCCCTCCTGGGAGGGGTTAGGGGTGAGTCCCTATCTCTTTGTTAAATAGATCTCAAATGGGTTCTATAAAGGTTATGAGTTATAGAAAAGCCATCTAAAAATTAACCTTCTACCTTTTGCAAATAACTACCCAGAAGTTTCAGTTACTTCTTCTGCTTCTCCTTCTCCGAACACGACTCGCAGCAAGGGAGGCGCTAAGAATGTTGTAATTATAACCATAAGAATAATTGCTACATCCAAAGCAGGGGATAAAGCGCCACTAGCAGAACCAACTGAGGCAAAAACCAAACCAACTTCACCCCGTGGCACCATACCAACACCAACAGCTAAACGGTTAATGTTATCCAAACCAAAGACACTAAAACCGCAGGCAACCTTACCCACAATAGCAACAACTATTAAGAAGATCGCAATAACTAAACCTTCACGGTTAGTCGGAATAGCTGGGTTGAGAACTCCAAGATTGGTTTTTGTCCCCACTGTGACGAAGAAAATGGGAACGACGACATCAGAAATAGGACGAATTAGTTCTTCTAATTCTCTACCTACCTCTGTTTGATCCAAGTTATCTAAAACCAATCCTGCGGCAAAAGCTCCCAATATGGCTTCCAAATGGATCGCTGTACCAATGTAGGACATAAATAATGCGATCGTCAAAGCTGGAATAACTGCTCGTCCACGAGTTTTAAATTTTTCACCAAAGAAAACAAAGGTGTCATTAAAGAAGCGACCTAACAATATTGCACCTACCAAAAATACACTGGCACTGATGATGAGATAGATCGCATTGACTACATCGACTTCGCCAGTTTTTGCTAAACTTGCTACTACTGCCAGGATAATAATACCTAAAACATCATCTATAACAGCAGCACCCAAAATAATTTGACCTTCTTGAGTATTGAGGCGGTTAATTTCTGCTAGTACCCTGGAAGTAATGCCAATACTGGTTGCTGTAAGAGCTGCTCCTGCAAAAATTGCTGGTACTGCTGAGACATGGAATATCATCATCATTCCTGCTGTACCAGCGACAAATGGTAATGTTACTCCCACAATTGCGACAATTAGGGACTGAATACCCACTTGCATTAAGTCTCTAATGTTGGATTCTAGGCCAATTTCAAATAACAAAATGATCACCCCCAGTTCGGATAGAACTTCGAGGACTTCACTTTGGACTTGAAATGTAGCTTCCGCAGCGTCAGGGGCTAAACCTGCTGTTGCTTCTAAAATACTGATAACTACCGATGTGGAACTATCTGCCCCACTTTCTGGAAAGATTACCAGGTTTAGGGCGGAAATACCTATAACTACACCTCCTACTAGTTCACCTAATACTGGTGGAAAACCTAGCCAGTTAAAAAATTCGCCCCCTGCTTTGCTGGCTATATAAATTGCCACTAGGCTCAAAAGGACTCCTGCAACTACCATTGCTGGTTCTACTTCTGTTTCTGTCGCTGTTGCTAGTATCGGTTGAAGTTTGCCTGATAAAGGAAATAGGAAAAATTCATTCAAAAAATTAAACCCTACCATTGAACTAAACATTAAGTTTTTCTAAATCATCTTGACTTAATGTAACAGGACTTTAGGCACGGATCGCTAATCTTTTATTATAAAAATATTTTTTGGTGAGTATATATAAAAAATATCTAACTATCTAAAATGTATCGTAAATATCTATCTAACTTGAAATAAAGAATATGGGAAATTTTTGGAAAGTCCCTGAAAAAGTTTTAGACCGGAATTATACCATTTCTCAAAAATTTTTTAATCCGTATCCTGAGTATGGGAGGGAGTAGGAGAGTAGGTAGGGACGTTATATCCTACATTCCGCACGACAAAACGTAGCATAAAAATATAAGTTATGCATCGAGTGCTAATTGGCTAGGTTTCCTACGGCGCTAAACTGTGGAAATGGTTCCGCACACATTGCCTCCAGAATGTAAGAGGCACTCAAGACAGTCAAAATTCAAAAGTCATGTATTAAGAAGAAAATTATAGTGGTCAATAGGAGTCAACGATTCAGTAAGTATTTATGCTTAATATTTAACTGAGAATTTGACTCCCGATAGAGGTAAATGAAGATAATTTATATAGTATAAATACTTAAGCAAACTACAGATTCTATACTAATTTTTATGTTACAAATTGAAGTGCCGAATGTGGGTTATATGCAACGTTTGTCAAGGTAGAATTAACTAGCGCTTCAGCTAGAGCTTGCCCTCGAGCGCTTCATCCTAAAAAGGTAGTGCATATGTAATGGTATCTGTTTGCGGAGCAGTCCGGACTGAAAAGCTTGGGTTGCTCCGTTCCGGAATTCCGCTTTCCGGGCAAAGCTGACCGCTGAACTGCTGAACTGCTGTTTGAGTTTGGGTCGCATTCCGTAGGAAGTCCTTTTTAAATAGGCATCAGCTTTTCTGTTCTGGAATGCTCAACTTGCCAGCATTTAGCTGGAGCGCTAAAAATTCAAGGGTTTAAGTCCCCCACGCTTATTTGAAAAATTAGTGGTGCGCCTTTTATGGGGGTTTTAATCCCTCATTAAACGCCTTGAGAAGCTGATGCCTGAAGTGCTGAGTGCTGATTGCTACTTCAAGTAAATACCCGATGTTGTAGGGATGGCATTTGTCTACGAACTTGTTCTAATCTGGATGGGTTAATTTCTGCAATTGCTACTCCTGGTTTATCTTCAGTATCTGCCAAAATTAAACCCCAAGGGTCAATTATCATTGCATGGCCATGAGTTTGTCTTCTGCCATAGTGGTTGCCTGTTTGAGCTGGAGCAATGATATAGCAGGTATTTTCTATTGCTCGTGCTTGGAGTAATACTTGCCAGTGGTCTTTTCCTGTATATGCAGTGAAGGCCGCTGGTACGAATATGACTTCAGCCCCGGCATTTGAGAGATGTCTGTATAGCTCAGGAAATCTTACATCATAGCATACTGATATGCCTAAATTACCATAATCTTTTGATGAATAGACTGAAGGTAACTTGACTCCTGCTTTAACAGTGTTTGATTCTCGGTAGGTATTACCGTCAGGCAAGTTAACGTCAAATAAATGTGCTTTTTCATACCTACCTACTTCTTGGCCATTAGAATCTATTAGGGATGCAACGTTATAAACTTTGCCATCTTTTGTAGGTACTGCATACCCACCTCCTAGAATTGTGATTTGGAATTTTTGAGCCGTTGTTTTGAGAAATTTTTCACTTTCTGTAGCGATCGCTTCTGCTTGGTCAATTTTTTCTTTTTCTTCACCTAAAAAGGGAAAATTTTCAGGCAAGGTAACTAACTCTGCGCCTTGACGGACTGCTAAGTCTATTAATTCTTCTGCCTGTGCTAGATTTTTTGACAAGTCAGGCACACTTGTCATTGATATTGCTGCTGCGAGATAGGATTTCATTAAGTCTGTTTTTCAGCTATTATGTTGGAACTTTTTGATGTTTGCCTTATTATTTATACCAAATTCATTCGCCGATCTAAAGGTAGTTGTTTAGTCAGCATTCAGCAGTCAGCTATTAGCTATCAGCAATTAATTTTGGGGAAGGTCAAAGCAATTGAAAAATTGAGTTTGAATAATAAAGTTACTGCCATGAGTCCCCTTTCCAAATTTGAGAAGTAATTACTTTTTTTGTAGCGGGTTTAATACCCCACCATCTAAACAGTGCTTAAAATTTTTTGGGGTTTAAATTTATAAGCAATTTTCCCTTTCCTAGGTCATGCTACGCAAACAGCATAGCTGCCTTCTTCCATCACTACTAATAGCTGAATGCTTACGTTGTTTACCCATTTATCACCTTTATTTCTCAACCTTCAGCTTAAGCTCCTTTTTTATTCAAGACAAGATGATAACTGAGTTGGCAACAGCTAAATTTTAGAGTGGTTTCAGAAATCAGATTTTCAGCTATAGTAGTCTATCAAGTTATATTTAATAAGTTACTATTTCTCAATAACACTTATTTATAAGGCTTTGATACTCAACATACTCATCATTTTTTGCTTGACGGACTATTAGTCTAGAATTGTGATTTCTGAATTAACCACTATTTTTCATCTGAATATTGATTCAGAATTTAATCTACATTTTGTTTCAGACTTTAGATTAATCCAGATAAGTCTGAGTTAACTTTTTGGCTTTTACATTGGGTGGAAAAGTAAGTCTGGGAAAAAACGATTAAACTCAATTAAAATTCCGGCTGTGATAATCATCCAGGCTGCAGCCAGAACTGGGGCTGTTGATAGATACTTAAGTAGGTCTTGCATGAATATTTCTCCTAAAAACTGATTGTCAAATCAGGTATTGTTTAGACAATGTTAAAAAACATTGTTTTGGGACTTTTGGCAGTTAGTAATTAGTATTTTTATACTAATTACAATTACTTAGTTTTTATTAATTCCTTAGTTAATGTTTTAGCGTGGGGAAACAGTAATTTCGTTTTCTTCAGCAAACATTTTACCAGAGCTAAATTCTTTTAATGCTAACACTGGCCATAGAGCTGCACCTAGCATTTTTTGGATTGCTAAAGGAACGTCGATAACAATCTCTTTTTCCTCTGGATTTTTCTCAGATTTGATTGCTTGTAGATAGGAACGGCCAGCCCAACCAATCCAACCTGTAATATATAGGAATAAAACGCTAGGAATGAGGAAATCTCCAGCACGGTCCAGACTACCATCTACTATTAAATGAGGTAGTCCGTCTTCTCCACAAAGTGCTTGTGAATAACGTTCAAATCGTTTCTTACCAGATTCTGGATCGGCGGTAGTAGGGCGAGCATATTCAGCTCGTGCCTGAAAAGCAGGTGATTCTGAACATGGCACCAAGTTATATGCTGATGCTGCTGATGCAGCAGTTGCCCAAAGACTTATGGCTAAAACTAAAGCCAACAATCGTCTCATAAAATTGTTTCCTTTTATTACAAAGTGTTGACAATTACCCATACTTCTGTAGCTAAATTAAGCTGAAAGTAAAGATTTTCTTAATGGAAATGATAAATTTGAAGCTGACAGTAATCAAGCTATTTCTATAAATTTATCAGTCAATGACAACTATTTTAGCTATAGAAACAAGTTGTGATGAAACATCTGTGGCAATTGTTAAGAATCGTCAAGTTTTAAGTAATATTGTAAAGTCACAAATTAATATTCACAGCTTTTATGGAGGTGTGGTGCCAGAAATAGCTTCACGCCAACATTTAGAAATAATCAATCAGGCGATCGCTCAGGCTTTTACAGAGGTAGATTTAGATTGGCCAGATATTGATGGTATTGGAGCTACTTGTGCCCCTGGTTTGGTTGGCGCTTTGTTAGTGGGAATAACGGCAGCGAAAACCTTGGCTATTGTCCATAAAAAGCCATTTGTGGGAGTGCATCATTTAGAAGGTCATATTTACGCGACTTATCTTAGTCAACCAGAATTAAAACCACCTTTTCTCTGTTTGTTGGTTTCTGGAGGCCATACAAGTTTAATTTATGTCAAAGATTGTGGTGTTTATGAAACATTAGGCCAAACAAGGGATGATGCTGCAGGAGAAGCTTTTGATAAGGTGGCTAGATTATTGAAACTTGGCTATCCGGGAGGCCCCATAATTGATAAATTGGCAGCAGAGGGTAATAGATCGGCTTTTTCTCTACCTGAAGGGAAAATTTCTTTACCTGAAGGTGGCTATCACCCCTATGATTGTAGTTTCAGTGGACTAAAAACTGCTGTGTTGCGATTAATTCAAAAATTGGAAACAGAAGGCCATGAATTATTACCTGAGTCTTCAATAACTAAGGACATTGCAGCTAGCTTTCAGGAAACTGTAGCGAAGGGGTTAACAAAAAGAGCGATCGCCTGTGCGTTAGATTATGGCTTAAATACAATTGCTATTGGTGGAGGTGTAGCTGCAAATAGTGGGTTGCGACAAAACTTAAGTATGGCAGCAAGTAAGAATAATTTACAGGTACTATTTCCTCCCCTCAAATTCTGTACAGATAATGCGGCTATGATTGGTTGTGCAGCGGCTGACCATCTGAGTAGAGGCCACATTTCATCTCTGAACTTAGGAGCTAGTTCTCGAATGGCTATAAAAGATGTGATGGAATTATACAAATTTCACTGAGTTGAGCTATTAGAGTAGTCATTTCAGTTATCAGTATCTCTGGCTGAAACTAAAGCCTTGAAATACTGAAGTTTATTTTTTTCATTCCCTATCCCAGGGGAAGCGATTGACCTAATTTTTTGGTCATAAGTTCACAAGTCAGGACTCAGAATTTGGCAGGTTAGGTGGCAAGTATATGACTTAATAGGACTATCAGGATTGATACTAATACTATATATAGTAATTTAAAACTATAGTGCCACACTATATATAGAGTTTATCCCTCAAAAGAGGAGCTATTGACCTAATTTTTTGGTCATAAGTTCATAAGTCAGGACTCAGAATTTGGCAGGTCAGGTGGCAAGTATATGACTTGATAGGACTATCAGGATTGATACTAATACTATATATAGTAATTTAAAACTATAGTGCCACACTATATATAGAGTTTATCCCTCAAAAATGTGTAAATACTTACTATTAAGTTAAGGTAAGAAAATTTAACTGTTCTCTGTTCCTAAGTTGTCAGCATTTCCTGCGGAATGTTGCGCAAACAGCTATTAGCTATCAGCGTTTCTGTTTGTCATGCTGCGCAAACAGCTTTTGAACGTAAATAAGAAGACACCTTAGCTATTCATAACTAAGGTCTTAGGATTTGCTTTTACCCATTTGAGAATTGGACTTTACTCTTTCAAGACTAATTGAAATTTGATTTGCCTATGAAGGTAATGGCTGAATGCTTATCCTTATAATTCCAAAATATTTTCTGCACAATTTAAAATTAAGACTGCTACATAGGTAATGAAAATTAGAAACGCTGAAGAAAAAGATTTAGATGTAATTGTAGAAATTTATAACGCTTCAATTCCTAGTCGTATTGCTACTGGAGATATAGAATGTATATCTGTTGAAAGTCGCATTTCTTGGTATCAAGAACACAAACCTGATAGTCGTCCAATTTGGGTTATAGAATTAGACGAAAAAATTGTTGGGTGGCTGAGTTTTCAGTCTTTTTATGGCAGAGCTGCATACAAAGCTACAGCAGAAGTGAGCATATATATTGCTCCTGAATATAAAGGTAAAGGAATAGGGAAAAAATTACTTTCAGAGGCAATTTTTTACAGTCCTAAATTAGGAATTAATACTTTACTGGGTTTTATATTTGCTCATAACCAACCTAGTTTAAAGTTATTTGATAAGTTTGGCTTTCAACGTTGGGGCTATTTACCAAAAGTGGCTAATTTAGATGGTATGAAGCGAGATGTTGTAATTCTTGGACTTCATATTGAGGAAGCAAAAAAAATGATAGGATTCGATAATGGATAATGGATAATGGATAATTACCTCGGATTTTAACCATTCTTGATTGAATATCAGGAAATATTATTTCTTCTCTTGGTCGATTGGATATGGCGAGGAGACCCGTTCTTGCAGACCCGCTCCGCTGTTAGCGCAGCTTTGCGATAGCAAACGCCATCCCACCCTTCGGGAAGCTACGCTAACGACCGCTTTTTTTCCCTTGAAAGGGTCGGCTTTTAACTTAAATTATTTAATTAACAATTATTAATTATTAATTATTCAGTAAATAAGAAATTAGATATATCCAAAAAGCTCAAAGAATTAGCATTTTGAGTAGGCAAGGGCAGAAAAATCAAGTGATAATTCATTCCCACTATCTCCTCCACAATTCCCATTTCACCTGACTCCTGACTCCTATCCTTACCAAAAGACTTTTTGAGCAAACCCTAATTATTGCAAAAGACTTCGGATATGAGCCGCTACAGCATTAGGCTTTTCTAACATTGCTAGATGACCACATTCAGGAATTTCTAGGACATTTCTACCGTTGCCTTGAAACATCCAGTGAAAACTAGCTAAATGTTTTACATATTTAGGAGCCATTATTTGGTCTTTTGCTCCAGCAATAAAATAAACAGGTTGCTTCAATTTTGAGACTACCAGTGGAAGGTTATGAACTTCTGATTCTGTAGTGGAGTCTAATAGTGTCCCCAGAGCTGCTTCATAAGATGCTCCAAGAAAATCAGTTAATCGTTGTCGTCCCCATTTACGAGAGATTGGTGTGGCCACTTGAGTTCTTGTAAACATTAAGTCTGTCAGAGGCAAATAAGATAGCCAACTAGGACGAAATTTGATAAGTTGTGCCCCTGCAAACCTAAATCGTTCAAATTCTTCTTTAATGTAAATTCCACCACCAGAGTTGATACAGACCACTGCCTTGATAATATCGAACATTCTATTCGCTCCTAACAAGGCAATTGTGCCTCCTAAAGAGTGGCCAATGAGCCAGGCACTAGATATATTGAGTTTCTGTAATAATATTGTCAGGTCTTCTACATAAGCTGCGGGACTGTAGTTGAAAACTAATTTTTTTTGGGTTGAGTGGATTTGAGAATCACCGAATCCGCGCAAATCGTAAGATAAACATTGGTAATCTGGTGAAAGTCTTTGGATTAAAGGCTGCCAGTAGTTACGGCTTAAGAGCCAGCCATGTATAAAAATAAGCACATGGGGGGATTTTGTGGGGTTTGTCAATTCGTAGGCGTGTGGAACCCCTTGGATATCTATAGTTGCCATATTTGTATCTTATCCTGAATTGACAAGTGTGGGGAGATGGGGAGTGTGGGGAGATGGGCAGATGGAGACCCACCCCTAACCCCTCCCAGGAGGGCAGGGCTGTTTCAAAGTATAGTATATTAATGATTTAGGGAGAACGGGAGATTAGGGAATAGGGAAACACTGAAATTTACTAAAATTTTCCGATTAGGGTTTGCTGAAAAAGTCTTATGAGTGAGGGTAGGATTTAGGAATCAGGAAGACCAAGTCAGGATAAATGGGAATTATAGAGGAGGTAGGATGTGGGTAATGGATAGACTTAATAATAGGGGTTAACGGCCGTCAACCCCTACAAATGGCCTATAATTTTGTTTTTTGGGTAATTCCTATAGGTAAGTTAGGACATAAAAGAGAGAAATGTTTTTCCCACTTTTCCCAGAGACGGTCACTTCAGGGAGTGGAGTATGTCAACTCCACGTACAACACAGCTTTGGTTAAAGAGAGCCAGGGTGTTTTAATTCCTGGATTAGAGTACAGAATTCTGATACAGCAGATTCGGTTGTACATGAGATACAAATATTAACGTTTGCTAACTCAAAGCTCCCCTAACAGATGTTCCCATAACAGGCAAGAAGTCCGCACTGGATACTCACGCCTGATGAAATCTGCTGTATTTAGATTCCTTTTGCCTTTTTGGTTGTTATTTTTACCTTTGGTAATTTCGGTAATAATTTCTTTCACCACTTCATGTTTAATTTCTACACATTAGTATCTTTCTCCCATCAATCTTTGTCGCATACCTTCAGCAATTTTTTGGCCTAAGTATTCTGGAATCAAACTTTCATTTGGCCCCAAAAGATAAAGAATAAGACGAGTTCGCCCACGCCAAACTAATAGGTTGGCGTTAACTACTAACAAATCTTCTTGCCAGATGGCATACATAACTTTATAGAATAGACCTGGTTGATTATCTGCTTCAATCAATAGTGCTGGTAGATGAAATACAGGATCGACATAAAATTCTGTCGCTACTTCTTCTAAACCACTATCTAAATTAAATTCTACAGCTAACATTTCTTCTACCTCGAAACGGCCTGCCAGTGATTCTTGGATGGCGCGACAAACATTTTCTGAGGTTTTCTCTGTCAGTGCTTTGCCCCCCCGAGATATTAGTAATTTGATAAAGACCAACATCGGTGGGTAAATTTGTCCATAAAGACTGAGGCTATGAATAGTTAGTCCATAGGCAGCTAAGACCCCAAAAATATCACTGAGCAAAAATGATTGATTTCGGTAGGTAAAGTGCAGGGCACTTTTGCTGCCTTCTGGTTTTAGTTCTATTACAGCTTGTTTACTTTTATACAGTTGATATGCTAACTTCAAATTTTGCAGTTGGATATCACTACTTACAAATTGCTCATAAAACTGTGGAAACGCTCGGTTGAAGCGCTTTAGCAGTTCTAGTGTTGATGATTTTAAACCCGGAGCCATAATCGAAGAGAGGGAACGGGATATATACTATCTAATAATGTCATCCAACTTCTACTAACTTAACCACGCCTGCATGGGTTTTTGGAAAAATTTGTTTAGTGGCTCTGAGCCAACATCTCACCCTCAAAATCCAGATTATGAGGGATACACTACTATTGGGGAAGGAAAGGCTTCTTCTCAAGCTGTTCGTTCACCTAATAGAAGTAATGGACGTATATTTTTTAGTACAGATCGAGACATAGATATATATGAACTCGAAGAACTCTGTAATGCTGTTGGTTGGTCTCGCCGCCCATTACGCAAAGTAAAAAAGGCCATTCAACATAGTTTTCTTGTTGTCTCTATGTGGCAGATGCGAGGCAGTCAAAAAAGACTGATTGGCTTTGCCAGAGCAACATCAGACCATGCTTTTAATGCCACTCTTTGGGATGTAGTTGTTCATCCTGATGTCCAAGGCAAGGGCTTGGGGAAAGCATTGATGAAGTACATCATCAAAAAACTTCGTAGCGAGGATATCAGCAACATTACCTTATTTGCTGACCCTCATGTTGTTGATTTTTACCACAACTTAGGTTTTATCTCTGACCCAGAGGGAATTAAAGGAATGTTCTGGTATCCAGATTAGCTGTTTTTGGCTGGATCAAAATTATGATTAACCAAATAATATTCTAATAAATCTAGAATTTAGATTTTTTTAGCATGGGCATTTTTCTCACTTTTAACTTATTTAAATGTATGCAGAATGTATTATTAGTTAGTCAAGAAGGTTTATATGGGTAGCTTAAAGGCCTTAATTAGTATCTAAGTTTTGAGGATACTTTAAATTTGTCCCCTGTAAAAACTCAATTGGTATATTATTTCTAGTGCGATGCTCCTGTAGAATCTAAAATCTAGAGATAATGATTCAAGGATTTTTGTTCCTAAAAATTTCCTGAATATATGGGCAAATTTGTTTGGTGTAAAATTTTTTTTGAATTTTTTTGCACAACTTGTGAAAATTGAGCTATAATAAGTTTATAGTTCAACCGGGATGTAGCGCAGTTTGGTAGCGCGCCTGCTTTGGGAGCAGGATGTCGCAGGTTCAAATCCTGTCATCCCGATAATTACAGAATTACAGATAAATTAGGTATAAACATTTAAAACCTCACCCTGAAGCACAGAAATTTAAATAAAACTTTTTTGGGCATCTTGTCTACCCCGGCTATACCTTGCTGATCTGATATAAAGTAGCTGTTTGCGTAGCATGACCTAGGAACAGTCAGTCCAGGCAAGGAAAAAATGTCAAAGCCATAAAAATGGCTAAAATCCTTATCGCTACTGGATTTATACCTTTTTGAGATCAAAACCTCTGTTTGTATAGATTTAAGGACTTTTTTTGCCTGATTTTTGTCTATAGCAGGGAATAATAAATTGGTAACAGTGGGAAAAACATTTTCCCTTATTGGGATCATCATCTGCATAAGTCCTAATCTACTAACTATTGCTATAAATCCCAATAGACATCTCCAGAAAAGAGGGAATAGGGAATAGGGAATAGGTATGGAGGGGGAAATAACTGATAATTTCTGTACGATAATTGATTTGATTTTGGATTTTTACCAGATGTCTAATAGTTAGTAGATATAGCAATGTGCGCTGGCATATTTACACATTATTTTTTGTACACCTTTTCGCTTACTGCACTTTGAGCTGGACATTGTAAATACCTGAGCGCTCATTGCTATAAGTTTTCAAAAGTCACTAGGCTAATATTCTAGTGAGCTAAGTCCGGCTTATTAAATAGATTTATAACTTTTCGCTGTTCCCTGGTCTCTATTTTCAATCATATACTATGTTCCTTAGGTCCAAAATATTAAATTAATTTTGCACAGTTACTTAGTCTTTGTAGTCTACTCAAATTAAAACAACTATAGAACCCATTTGATATCTATTTAAAAAGAAAAGATATGGGAAGACGGGGATATAGGGAAGTAGAGAGTATTTTTCAATCTGCTTGGTGCCCGTTCCCTTCTCTTGGTCGGCCTTCCCATGGCGAGACGCTGGTTCACATCTGCCTTTTCCCTTATGTCTTCTCTCCATCTCCTGACTCAGTCCTCCTGACTCCTGGTAAAAAAAAAGCGGGTCGCAGACATTAATACCAAATGGGTTATATAAACAGATACACTCCCTCGTTTGTTAAAAAGCTGAGTGCTGAACGCTAATAGCTACATGCTTTCCTATTCTCAATGTAGTTATAGTTTTGAAAATTAATCTATACATTCCGTTGGATGAGGCAAAAAATTTTGAATTTTAGTCGATAGCTTAACCTAGAATTGAATAATTTATAATTTAACCCTCCTTTAGGAGAAAGACTATGTCTTAAGTATCTGTAAACCACTATGTTTTTATTTATTGTTAGCTTAAGCAAATGAAAAAATTGTGTTATAATCAGCTACAGTTATAACTGTTTTTCCATCAATCATACTCCTATGGTTCTCAATTTACCACATTAGTAAATTAATCATAGATTAGCTTTTATCTAAAATAACAATTTTCGTAAAATTTATAATTCAGTGAAATTCAAAGCATAAAATTAAACTATTTTTATGATTAATTAAAATACTTTTTGAGATCAAGTAATGGCTCAATTCCATAATTTAATTTTTCCAAAAATAATGATTTTATTGGATTATTAATTAATAACAGCTAAATATGTTTTTAAGACGGTAAAAAAATCAGGATATCTTAGTAAACTATGGAATAAATATTTTGATGATTGATGTGATAGTTAAATCTTAAAAAGATTAAATCATGTTTATTAGTGGCTTATGGAACAAATTAACATGAAAATATCATGTCTATCTGTAAGTTATTTGATGTTCATAACTTTTATTTTTGCTGCATTATTTTAAATAATTTGGAGAACCTATGAAATCATTAATTCGCCTAAGTGTAGTGTTAGGAATAGTAACTAGCACTTTGATAAGACCTTCTGTCAAAGATATGTCTGCATTAGCGCTATCTGCAGAAGAAGTCTTGCAGAAGTTAACTCCTGTGCCTGTATTTACAATAACCGATCAAAATGGCTCTCCTCTTGTAGCTTCTATCAAAAAAGAAGGTAATGAAAATTCTTCTGTGGCAGGGGTTTTTATTAGTAAGAGTGATGCAGATGCTTTTGTAGAAAAATTAAAAGGAGAAAATCCTGATTTGGCAGCTACAGTTAAAGTTGTGCCTGTATCTCTAGGTGAAGTTTATGAAATGAGTCAATCTAGCCAGAATAATGGGCAAAAGCTACAGTTTGCTTATGTTCCAATTAGAAGGCAGGTTGAATCTGCGAAGATTTTACTTGAGCAAAATGGTCAGGATGTTAACCAGTTCAATGGAGTACCTTTATTTATGGCTAAAGGTGGGCCTGATGGTGGATATTTAACTATTCAACGTGGGGAACAACAAGTTATTCCTATGTTTTTTAATAAGGAAGATTTGCAGGGAATGTTGGAGCGAGCTAAGACTCAACAACCTGATGTTTTTTCTTCTGTGAAAATTGAAGTTGTGAATCTTGAAGGTGTAATTAAGGCCCTGGAGAAAGATGACGATCCTTTCTTAGAAAAAATTATTTTTATTCCTCCAAGGGAGTCTTTGGAGTTTGTACAACAGTTAAAACAATCTGGTAATTAATAAATTAAAATTTCAATTTTAAGCGATCGCGATTAATGGACTTTTCTTCGGAGTGTGTAGTTTCAGGTCTAGACCTTTGGCAATGGTATCGCAGTGCTCAGAGTGATGGTTTAAAGGCAGGTATCTATGTTGCTGAGGTTGATTGGTTGTTGCAAGAATTTGCTGGACTAGATCGATTAACGCTTCGTTTAGAGTCTTTTAAAGATTGGCCTAATATTTCAATGAGGCTTTCTTTAGTTGAGTTGAATAATCTTTGGTATAGACGTTTAAATGAAAAGGTTCCGCTTCAATATTTAATAGGGGTTACTTATTGGCGGAATTTTTCTTTGGAGGTGGGTTTTGGGGTTTTGATACCAAGGCCAGAAACAGAGTGTTTAATCGATCTGGTTGTAGCAGCTACTAATAGTGTTTCCCATCTTCAACAAGGAAATTGGGTGGATCTGGGAACTGGCAGTGGAGCGATTGCTTTTGGGTTGGCAGAAGTATTGACAGAAGCTTCTATTTATGCTGTGGATTGTAGTCCAGAAGCTTTAGCTATTGCTAGACAGAATGGGACAAAATTGGGTTTAGGGAACAAGATAAATTTTTGTCAAGGTTCTTGGTGGGAACCATTGGAGCATTTGCGAGGTAAAGTGAGTGGAATGGTGGCTAACCCTCCTTATATTCCTAGCGATATGGTTTCTACTTTGCAACCAGAAGTCAGGAAACATGAGCCTCATCTTGCTCTTGATGGTGGTATTGATGGCCTAGACTGTATTAGATTTTTGATTGAAACAGCTCCACTATATTTAGTTTCTGGTGGTGTTTGGTTGGTGGAGATGATGGATGGACAAGCGGATCAGGTTGCTGAAATGTTGAAAGATGATGGAGCTTATTGTCAGGTTGAGATTTTTCCGGATCTTGAGGGTGTTGCTCGGTTTGCTATGGCTTATTTGAAGTAATTATCATTTTATTCAGCTCTAATGATTGAAGGTTTTTATTGTCGGAAATACCAAAATTGATAAACGTCTTCAAAATTAAAAATAAAAAAATAAAAATGAGTTTAGTATCTATTGAGACTCTAATTAAAGGGGCTATCTCTGCTAATCTAGTTAGCTTTCCCACCGATACTGTACCAGCATTAGCGGCTCTGCCTCAAAAAGCAGATTTAATTTTTCAAGCAAAACGTCGTAGTCTAGATAAACCTTTGATTTTGATGGGGGCAACTCCCGCATCTTTGTGGCCTTATGTTCGAGGAAGTAATGAAGAGTTGCAGTTATGGCAAGAGGTTGCTCAGAAGTATTGGCCTGGACCTTTAACTTTGGTGCTGCCAGCTTCGGAAATAGTTCCTAGAGAAATGAACCCTTTTGACCCAACTACTATTGGAATCAGGATACCTAATTGTGATATTGCTAGGGAAATTATGGCTCAAACAGGGCCTTTGGCTACTACAAGTGCTAATTTCTCAGGTCAACCTCCCCTGGGTCGAATGGCTGAAATTAATGCTCAATTTCCAGATGTTTTAGTATTGTCCCACGAACAGGAGATAATCTTGGCTTCTGGAGTGCCTTCTACTGTTGCTAAGTGGAACGAAATTAGTTGTTGGGAAATCCTGCGTCAGGGAGCGGTCAAGTTAAAATTTTAAGGGTACGGTTATATTTTTTAATATTTTTATTCCCATGGGATGGAACGATTTTTTATTCTTGGCATTAGGATTAGGGTTTGGACTAATAGGCGGCAGGTTATGGTTGAGGCAAAAAACTGAGAACTTGTCAACACCTTCTGTGGTGTCATCACCTGAAGTATCTAATTTAGATCCACTAGAAGAACTTTTAGAGCAACTGAAACAGACTCAACTTGCATACCAGATGGCATCGGAAATGAGTAAGTTTAAGGCTGGTTTTTTGGCTCGAACTTCTCATGAGTTGCGATCGCCGATGAATAGTATGATTAGTACGCTACAGTTAATTATTTTTGATTTAGCTGATAACCCGGAAGAGGAACGTGAATTTGCTAACCAAGCGTATAATTCTGCGTTAAAAACTTTGGAACTACTTGATCGAATTATTGATGTTGCTAAAACCGAGCATGGTACTGAAAAACTTAAAATAGAACCGCTTCAGCTTAGTAAAGTGTTAGAGGCGGTGGATGATTTAACTTGTTTACAAGCTGCTAACCGTAGTATTCGTTTGAAGATATTACCTCCAGACCCTAATATTTATGTTTTGGCGGATGAGTCTCGTCTGAAGCAGGTTTTGATTGGTTTAGTTGATACTGCGATCGCCGAAATGAATGAAGGCAGTATTAATGTTTCTGTTCATCCCGCACAAGAATCTGGTTATGTTAATATCTGGATTGACGATCAACGTCCAGTTAGTGCGTGGAGTGAGTCTTGGGATTTACTCAAACAGAGTCATGAGGAGAAAACAGAAAAGGTTGTGAGTTGTGATTTTCAGCTTTCTCCTGGTATGAGGTTGTTAATGAATCAAACTTTGTTAGGAATAATGAATGGACGTTTAGAGGTATTGGCAACACCTTCTGATGGTAAGGAGTCTGATTTTAACCGGACTCAATGTTCTATTCCTATGAGTATAGAAAACAATGAGAGTTCGGCGTTGGTGAATTAGTGTATGATATTAATCTTAATTACTTAGGGTTTGCTGAAAAAGTCTTTTAGTAGGGATAGTAGACAGGAGACAGGAGACAGGAGACAGGAGAAAACCCACCCCTCGCCCCTCCCCCTCCCAGGAGGGGAAGACAGGAGCAAGGAGGTAGGAGTAAGAATTGTAAGAATGATTTTTCTACCATAGTCAGCCCAAAATACTAGCTTTTTGCAGCTCTTGGCACCGAAAAGCTGGCGCTTTTTTGAACCCCAAAAAGGCTAATGCCTTTATTTATCAATACTTTCAGATTTATTCAGCAAACCCTCCTGACTCCTGACTCCCCTCCTGGGAGGGGCGGGGGTGGGTTGACTCCTGACTCCTCCGTAGTTATTTATTTATCACTGTTCAACCGGACATGATATTACTTTTGAGCAAGTAGTAATGCTTTGTTCCTAGTTGTTAATTCTATTTCTCCTTCCATTGGTTGATTGTGCAATATCATTGTTGTGTTTTGGTTGTATTGAAATCCTATGCGTTTGTAGAAATCCTGTTGGTAGGTTGTCATTAGGTAGACTCGTTCTACATGGCACATTCGTGGATTACTTAAAATTGTTTGCACTAATTTGCGTCCTAGTCCTCCACCTTGATAGTTTGGGTGAATGACTATGTCCCAAATTGTACCTCTGTATACGCAGTCTGATGTAGCACGACCAAAACCTATCATTTTTTGACTATCCCATACACTCACGACTGGGTTGCTGTTTGCAATGGCTATTTCTAAATCTTCTATTTTTCTATTTTTTGCCCATACTGCTGCGGAATCAAATAAAGCCACCAGTTGGGCAATATCTACTTTTGAGTTACCTTCGCAGAATTGTATATGACGATAATCTCTGGTAGTGTTTTTCATGTTTAGTCAGTTCTCTATAAATTTCAATAGGAGTCATTAACGAAGTCAGAAGTTAGAAGTCAGAAATCAGAAGTTATTTTTGTCACGGGGATGTGTGAGCAACCCTCCAAAAATATTTCGCTAATCAAGGCGGGGTTTTAGACCCAATTATTTTGATAAATAATTTTTACTTTTGCCTATTTTTGTTTCTATTGAATAGATTTTTGGACTAATTTGTATCTTTATCTTTTATATCAGCTTTTTTCCGTTCAAACAGAAATAAAACTAATAAATATATTCAGGTTATTTGATATTTTTTGAGTGCTGTTTTGATTGTAGATTATTTTACTTACCTCCAAATTTTGAAAGCTAGTAATAGTTGAGGTTTATTTCTTAACTATTTTGTATAGTATCATTCTTTTTTCTAATTATCAATATACTAAGAAGATGTTTTTTCTTAGTTATGTCAAGATTTGATAACAAATTGAATTAGCTATAATTTTATATGAAAAGTTTTTTTTGTGTGTAATTTTTACTATATATAATTAATAATAACCATTATACCTCTGCGATAATTAATCTCAGACCCTTGTCAGACCTGGACAAAAACTTAGTTTCCGGAGATGTCTATTGATCAGCAGTAATTAATATTTGGTGCTGCGTTATTCAGGTAAATATAGACTCTACGAGGGTGTAAGTTCCACTATCTTAGTCACCGAAAAACTCCTTTGTACCTACTGATATCATGTAGGGGCGCAATTGCGAAGTCCATGCCGTCAGGCTATATGGCCATCTGCTCCGACGACTCCTGACTCCTGTGAAATCATACATTTATTTAGCAACGCCAATTTTTTTAGTCCTTTAGCAAAATCAAGTTAACAATATGGGAAATATGAACTTTTGTAGTGATAATGTTACTGAAATATGTCCAGAAATTATGGCTGCTGTGATAGCTGCTAATGAAGGGTCTGCAATGCCTTATGGTGCAGATGAATATACTCAACGCTTGGAAGCTAAATTATCAAAATTATTTGAAGCTCCTGTGATAATTTTCCCTGTTGCTACGGGTTCCGCTGCTAATGCTCTTGCTTTATCAGCGATCGCTCCTCCTTATGGAGCTATTTATTGTCATGCTGAATCTCATATTAATGTAGATGAATGTGGTGCCCCAGAATTTTATACGGGTGGTGCGAAACTGGTGACGCTCAGTGGTACAGATGCTCAAATTAATCCTTCTGACTTAGCAACGGCATTAGAAAAAGCTGGTATTGGTATAGTGCATCATGTTCAACCAGCAGCAGTTAGTATTACCCAAGCGACAGAAGCGGGAACAGTTTATTTACCAGAAGATATAGCTGAAATAGCAAAGTTAACTCATGATCGCAATCTTTATCTACATATGGATGGAGCGCGTTTTGCTAATGCTGTTGTTAGTTTGGGTTGTGCCCCAGCAGATATAACTTGGCGAGTGGGGGTGGATGTATTGTGTTTTGGAGCCACTAAAAATGGAGCGATGGCAGCGGAGGCAGTGGTCTTTTTTAATCAAGAATTAGCAAAAACATTTGGCTACCGTCGCAAACGCAGTGGGCATTTATTCTCAAAAATGCGATATTTGTCAGCTCAGTTAGAAGCTTATATTACTGATGATCTATGGTTGAAAAATGCCAGTAATGCTAATCAGATGGCTACAAAATTAGCGCAAGGTTTGGTCAAGTTTCCTTCAGTCAGGTTATGTCATCCAGTGGAGGCAAATGAAATTTTTGTAGAAATTCCTGAGTCTGTGGTGACAGGTTTGAGAGCGGATGGTTTTCAGTTTTATGTTTGGCAGGAGGGAACTTTACCCATCATTCGACTTGTAACTACTTTTAATACTAGGGATGAGGATGTAGATGCTTTTTTGGAAAGTGTTCGGTCTCATTCTGTAGTTAATGTGACGGAATAGAAATCTCCGTATATTTTCTGAAAAATTAAAGATTCTGCAAAGTTGAGCATAAAGGGGTTGCATAAATCGGGGTGGAAGGGTAGATTAATGTTGTAGGCAATAAAAATAAATTTAATAAATTTTCTAAGGAGATTTAATCATGTCGAAAAAGCTTTCCATTGCTGCTGGTGTAACATTAGGTTTAACTATGCTGGTAGGTATTGACCAAGCTAAGGCTGCTTTGATCGTCAGTCCAGTAGGTGCAACAGCAACTTCAGAGTTTACACCTGGTGGCGAAATTGGCAACACTATTGACCAATCAGGTCTCAGTATTGGATTTACGAGTGGCGTAGATGATTTTGATGCTTATCTCGGCCTAAATCCGATACACAGTATCCTCTTCTCTGGTAACGAATGGTTCACTAATTTTCAAGGGGCATCCCAAACTGTAACCTACGATCTCGGTAGTGTTTTGGCTATTGACCGCCTTGCTCTTTGGAACGAGGAGGGTGCCGGGATTTTCTCTTTCAATATATTGTCTTCCAATGATGGAATGAATTTCTCTACTGTTTTGAGTGGAGTCTCTCCGATCGATAATCCACCCAATACTGACTATCCTGCAGAAGTCATTGATTTCGGCTCAGTTGTTAATGCACAATTCGTCCAATTTGAGATAACAGCCTGTGATCCAAATGTTTGTGCTATCGGCGAAGTTGCTTTTGCTACTGCTGAGACTGCTGAGTCTGTACCTGAACCTACTTTTCTACTAGGTTTATTAGCAGTAGGTGCTTTTGGTGCTACTTCCCTCAAGGGCAAACAGAAGCAAGAAAAATAGGTTTACAGCCTCAATTGAAAGCAACTTCCACTATAACCAACCAGACCAAGGACTAACCTCAAGTACACCTGTTGGAGTCATCACTACTCGGAATAAAGCAACAGACTTCTGCTCAGTAATTTCAGATTTAGCAGTATTGAATAACTTGGGTAAAGGTGTTTGCTCTGCATACTTATTAGCAGGTTCATTCATAGTTTCTAATTTGGCGATCGCTCCATCAACATTAACTGTGATGCAAAAAACTAAATCTTCGTACCATACTGGTGTTTGTTGCCAACTTTGGTCAATTCGGTCATACAATTTTTGGTTTAACTCTTCTAACTTAGCTTGATCGGTAATCTCTGACGCAACAACTTCTACCACAGCAGATGAGGCAGTTGTATTCTGTAACTGTTTATTACTCAAAGCAGACATAGACCAAAGTTTAATTGTGCTATCGGCACCCCCACTGGCAAGAGTTTGTCCATCAGGGCTAAAATTTACAGACCAAACAGGTTTAGCATGACCTTTAAATGTTTCTAGTATTTCTTCTGTATCTACATCCCACAGATGAATTTTTTTGTCGTAACTACTACTAGCAAGAGTCTGACTATCGGGACTAAAGGCAACAGATAAAACTGCTTTGTCATGTCCGTCTAGAGTGCATAGAAGTTGACCAGTTTCTACCTGCCATAACTTAACTTTTTGGTCTTGACTCCCACTAGCAAGGATTTTGCCATCGGGACTAAAAGCGATCGCCCAAATGGTGTTTTTATGTGCTGCTAATGAGTGGAGTTGTTTACCTGTATTCACTTGCCAAGTTTGAATTTGACCATTTTTACTGCCACTAGCAAGCATTTCTCCATCAGAACTAAAAGCGAGAGATGTAATGGGACTGGAATGTTTAAAATTCCGCTCAACAGATCCAGTTTTAAGATTCCAAATTTTGATTGTGCCATCATAACTTCCGCTAGCAAGAGTCTGACCATCAACGCTAATAGCTATAGCTTTCACATCATCGGTATGACCTTCGAGGGTTTGAATGAGTTTGCCGTTGACAAGATGCCAAAGTTTGATGCGGTTATCCCAACTGCCACTAGCGAGGACTTTTCCATCTGAACTAATGGCAAGAGATTCGATGGCATCTTTGTGAGCATCTATGGTATTCAGCAACTGACCATTGCTGAAGTTCCAAATTTTGATCGTGCCATCATAACCGCTGCTGGCCATGGTTTTGCCATCTGGACTAATAGCAACTGCATATACCCATCCTTTGTGTCCGGAAAGAGTAAGGGAGGGTAGAGTTGTTTTTTCTGGTTCTTGAGTCAAGTTTGTAGTTGGTGTTGAAAGCGATCGCCACAACCACAACCCACCAAGATTTGTTATAGTAGTTGCTGATATTATTGTGGCATATTTACGGAACTGTTGTGGGGTTAGCATAGATTTTAATTGTGAGATTTCTTAATTTGGAAAAGTTGATATAGCAATTGCCATACTGGTGAGGTACAAGATTCTAGGTTTTAGGCAATAGGCAACAGGCAACAGGCAACAGGCAATAGGCAATAGGCAACAGGGAAGAAAGATAAAAGTACCTCACTAGCCTGAGAAATGCTATGATTAATTTTTACTTTTGGTTTAATTTTCGGCTTTTATTTTTACTGATTTTTTATTGCGCTCTATCAGTTTTCTAGCAATAAATAAAATTGTGGTGCCAGTAATTCCGATTACTCCTAATGGGGTGATATGACTCCAATGACCCCACATTGTATATATGACGTGCCAGACTAAAATAAACATGGCAAAATATGTCAATTGATGTAATTTCTTCCAATTTTTCTTCATTTTTTTTATACTCCAATCATTAGAAGTGATTGTTAGGAGTGTGAAAATAATTAAAGTCACTATTCCTGTTCCATATATCGAATATGTTTGGGAATCAAAAACATCAAAGTTTCTTTTGCTAAGTAGCAAAACTCCATGACCAAGAGCAAATAAAAAAGCAATTACACCTATTTGACGACGATATTTCAATAAAAATTTAGGAAGTTCTGTTTTTTTGGTTGTGGGAAAAACAATCCTCAAAATTGTTGGTAGTAAAGTGAGGATATAGCATATTAATCCGAATAAACCTAAGTAGTTAGCAAGTGGTGCTGTATCTAATATCATGTTGGTTGAATATTTATAAATAAACGACGGAGGAGTCAGGAGATGGAAGAAGGAGTCAGGAGACAGGAGACAGGAGTCAGGAGATGGAATAAGGAAGAGGAAGAACAGTAGAAGAAGGAGAAAGTTTTTTGATCACGCTCTTATCCGGACATAATTAGGACTTATGCAGTACAACGTATTTTCGTCCGCAGCGACCGACAGGGTTTGCGCAGCAGTCAGGAACGGATAGCAATCTCAAATCCTAGTTTTTCGTAGCTCATGCGTAAGTTTTGATAATATAACATAGTATCTCCTTATTTTTTCTAGTACCTGGTATCATATTTTCATAAATTTGTCAAAATACTATGTGTCAAAGTAAAACCTCATTCATTTTGAGATATGGAGTTTGCCAAAAACTATAGGACTTACAAAGTACAAGGTCTTTTCGTCATTGCGACCCATAGGAAAGCAATCTCAAATCCCTGTTTTTCGTGCCTCATGGGTAAGTCCTGAACTATAAAATTGCAAAGCTTTTATAGTAGTAGGAAGAAGGTATTGATAACTGAAATGATATCAAATCCGGGGGAATTGGACTTGAAGAAGGAGACAGGAGACAGGAGACAGGAGACAGGAGGAAAATTACATGGGGATTCGCTCCCCCAAGTAATGCGTGAACACCCCCGTTGACGGTGGGGTATTAAACCCACAAAGAAAATGATAAAAAAATTCTCCAATTTTCATAACTACGCTCATCAAAGTGATTCTCTCTTCTCCTGACTCCTGACTCCTGACTTCTGACTCCTAATGATATTACTCAAACAATCTCAAGAAAATCATCAATGCCGATCGCGCTGTCCTGTACATCCTGCAATGTAATAGAAAGTCGTTCAGTACTAATGCGAGTGTCATTTCCTATCTGAGAAATTGTCAACTGCTCGAAACTCAAACCATCCTCTAAACCAATGACATCTATTCCATCTTCAAAATCAGTGATAATATTGTCACCATCACCAAACCCGAACTCAAACATATCCCCACCGAGTCCACCAGTGAGAATATCATCACCGGTCTGACCACCAATAATATCATCTCCTAGACCACCATCAAGTAGATCGTCACCTTTGCCTCCATGAAGCAAGTCGTTACCATCTAAACTTTGGATGATATCATCACCCCTATTTCCGTACATGAGATTATTTGCAGTTGTCCCGATTAAATCATCATCCTCATCTGTACCGATAGTGACATTAGGAGCGATCGCTAACTGAGTTTCTTGCCAGACACTTTCCGCTATCTGTTGCCCCAACGCTCTACCATTGAGGTCGCCATCTTCAAAGTGAATACCACCATAAAGACGAGAAATACCAGCTTCATCAGCAGCTTCACTAAAAGTTTCCCACTCTAAAGTTATAGGTTCTTCTGGTGTCACACCAGGTTCAAAACGAGACTCACCAGCTTGAAAAGTTATCGAAGCACCAAAATCATCGCTACCAGTAAAAAGTTGGAGAATTTCAGCAGCAGCAGCACTGAAGGTACTATGACCAGATACATATTCAGCGAAAGGAGGTGAAGGGTCACTACCAGGAGTTTGATAGGTGAGAAAATCAGTAGCCAAAATAGTTTGAGTGCCTTCTCCAGGACCTGCCCAAGCATCGATGGCAAAACCACCAAGCTCTGCATTAAACTCCCCAATTAACCCTAGTTCTCCTAGTTCCCTTACTGTTCGTACCGGACGAGCATAGTCATAAAAAGTTTTAGATTCCCAAGTGGCAATTCCGGCATCAAATACTGCGTTGCCCAAATTAAAGAAGAGTTTGACATCCTCATCTAATGTATTGTCATCTCTAGCTGAGACAAATTGGCCGAAAGTCATCCAAGTTCCTGGAGGGAAGGATGTACCACCGCCATCTTCCCAAAATTCTGCAACTAATTTTTGCTCGTCTGTGAGGTTAGCACTAATTGCGATAACTTCTTCTGTTTGCTCAATGAATGCAGGATTAATAATAGTACCAATAATATCTGGAGTAATTTCGATAACTGAACCGTCTGCTAGAGTAATTGTGCGTGCTTCCAAGTCTACTTCACCATCTACTAGCAAGAATGGTTCTGGTGCTGTTGGTCGAAATATATCACCTGAAGCGAGACTAAAAGGTATGACATCACCCCACTGAGGAGTGAGAAATGTTTGCACTCGCTCTTCCTCACCGGGTTCAGCATCAATGGGAATTGTTTCGGGAGTCCATAGTTCGATGTCAATGGGGTCTCCAATGGGATTACTTGGTTCATAGTCGCTGATGTCGGAGTAGGGAGTACCGTCACCATTGGGGTCATTTCCTAGTTGATTTGAGCCATCGTTTCGACGGAATGTTAATAGTGCTTCAGCGGCAACGTTACCAATGCCAGCAGGAGTAGTAGTATCGGTGGTTGTGTTGTTAGGATCGTAGCCAAGTTCAGCCATCAATTCGTTGAAAAGTTCTGTCTCAGTGGGAAATAATTCTGACAGTACTCGATAAGCAGCAAAACTCATGGCTTCAGTTTTGTTGGCATCGGTGTTTTCTGAAAGGGGACGTTGTAGGTCATCTTCTAATTGAGTTCCTACTGCTAATGGGTCGTAAGCACTCCAAGCATCGTAGATAGCTGTGTGTACGATCGCATAAGCACGGGAAGCAATGGTTGGACCTGGGGAAGTATTGATAACTGCTTGTTGTACTGCTCGGTCCCATAAAACGGAAATACTTGGTGAAGAGTCATCTACTGTTACGAGTTGAGTTTCCGGATCGAGGGTGAGATTGATGTTATTATTAGTATCTTCGGAGTCAAAGTTTTGCTGATCTTCTAATAATGAGTTCATCTTTTTTGTTTGTATTTCTGATTATTGTGAAAGGGGAATTAGGAAAGCAATTATTTTGCTTGATGATGATTTTCTAGTAGTCAAGCTGTGAAATAATCAGCTATCAGACAAGGGATATTTTTGGGACAATGGCAAGTTAATGATTTTTTCTTAACTTATTCTAATCTAAAAGCTATTATCTTGGATTAAAATTATCTTTCTTCCCTTTACAAATAATCTTAATTCAGCTAAATTTCAAATGGGGAATAAATGACAGTAAATTTCAGGTTACATCTTCACTAACTAGAAAAATGAATTAATCCTCATCAATGTGAAAATATTTTCACATTCAGCAGATAGTAAGGAATGTACCTGAAAATATGATTCACATTTTATCCAGTAGTCAAGGTTTCTCTTAGAGTAAGCATTCAGTGGTCAGCTATCAGCTTTATAGAATTAAAAGAATGTATTTCCAGTGGGGGCAGGCATCCTGCCTGTCCCTGTCTGCGGTGAAAATATCAGGAACGGGAAAATATCAGGAACGGGCAAGATGCCCATTCCACAAAACTATTAAAATCATCCCGCATTTATGCAACGCCGAAAAATATATTGGCTGTAATTTTAATCTTATTAATGTTAATCTTGACTTTCTAATCTTTGTTAAGTTATCTTGATTTAAACAACCTTAGTAAAACTTAATTTATCCAAATTAAAAGGCATAGTTATAATTAAAGCTCGTAAAACAAAAATTTTTTTTTCGTTAATTCTCTGGATATAATATAAGAAAGCTTTTATTACTAACTAAAAGCAATAGCTGATAGCTGATAGCTGACGGCTGAATGCTTACATTAATTTTAGTCAAATTTAAAAATAAAATTGATGAATCAACAAATTTTTGAACACATTTACTCTAGCTTGGCAGATGATGAAGTAAAAACATTAAGTTTATTTTTAGCAGGTAATAAATATGAACAAATTGCTCAGTCAATGAAATGGGATACATCAAATGTAGGGAAAAAATTAAAAGCGATCGCTACCAAATTTAATCTACCCAAGAATCATAGTTCATTTAGGGAATTTTTATTGGAAACATTCAGCAAATATCAATCAAACTTAGTTGATCCTCAGTTAAGAGCTGACTATGGTTTTAAGACTAACAAAATTATTATTCCTGGTAGACCAGAAAAACAAGACTCTCCTTTTTATATAGAACGTTATCGAATTAAACGTTGTTCTATTGAGTCTGAATGTTATGAAAAAATAGAAGAACCTGGTTCGCTAGTGAGAATAAAAGCACCAAAACAAATGGGTAAAACTTCTCTGTTGCGGAGGATACAAGCAAAAGCAAATAATAACAACTATATTCCGATTTATCTCAGATTTGATAGCCTAATTGAACCAGAAAATATCAGTAATATTAATAATTTTCTGAAAGCATTTAACAAAAATATCAAAAGTCGGTTTACTGATAGTCAAAGCTGGAAAATTTGGGATAATCACAATGCTAAAATATCTTGCACTCAAGAATTTGAAGCACTACTCTATCATTTAGAGCAAGAAGTAGTATTACTCTTAGATGAAGTGGATGAAATTTTTAACTATCCAGAAATATCTAAAGATTTTTTTGCCATGTTAAGGAGTTGGTATGAAGAAAGCAATAACTTAGAAATTTGGGAAAATCTACGAATGATAATTGCTTATTCCACAGAATATCATGGCAAATTAAATATTTATCAATCTCCTTTTAATGTTGGTTTACCTATAGAGTTAAAAGAATTTACATTAGAGCAGGTAACTCAGTTAGCGTACTTACATCAACTAGAGTCAGGAGTAGTTGCTCCTTTAATGTCAATGGTGGGAGGACATCCTTATTTAATCAGATTAGGATTGTACAAAATGTCTCAGGATGAATTAACCATTACAGAACTATTAAAATATGCTCCTACTGAAAGCGGAATTTATCAAGAACATTTAAGTAGACATTTAGAAACAATATTAGAAAAGACAAATATTAAAGCAGTTTTTCACAAAATCTTACAAAGTAATTCTCCAGTACGTTTACCCAATAAAAATCGAGAATTACATCAATTAGAAGCTATGGGATTAATTACAATTAAAGGTGATGATGCTGAACCTCGTTGTCAGTTATATCGACAATATTTTCAGGAACGGTTGGGATAAAAGAAGGAGTCAGGAGACAGGAGATGGAAGAAGGAGTCAGGAGATAGGAGACAGGAGACAGGAGTTGGAAGAAGGAGTCAGGAGACAGGAGACAGGAGTTGGAAGAAGGAGTTAGAAGTCAGGAGTTGGCTTTTTGGAAGTTAGGAGTTAGAATGATGCTTTTTGGAGCGTAGTTTGAAGATGGAATCAGGAGTCAGAATGAAAAGAGAACCTGCTAAAAACTTTCGAGATTTAATAGTTTGGCAAAAAGCACATCAACTTGTTTTAGATGTCTATGGTTTTAGCAGCAATTTCCCAAAAACAGAAACCTATGGATTAACAAGTCAGTTAAGGCGAGCATCCGTATCAGTACCAGCTAATATAGTAGAAGGCTTTAGAAAAAAGGGTCTAGCAGATAAAATCCGATTTTTGAATATTGCACAAGGTTCATTAGAAGAAAGTCGGTATTACCTAATTCTGGCAAATGACCTTGGATACGGAGATACTTCAAAACTTCTACTGGATCTAGAAGAAGTAAGTAAACTATTAGATTCATATATAAACGCAATTGAACAACGCAAATAATCTCCTAATTCCTACTCTTTCTTCCTCCTGTCTCCTACGGAAACTAAATAGAGTGAGGGCGAATGGCATTCGCCCCTACATATGGCGCTTTCAAAGTGAATTTGCGTAAGTCCTGTCTCCTTCTTACTCCCTCTTCCTCCCTCCTGTCTCCTGACTCCTGTCTCCTGTCTCCTTCTTAAAATATTATGGTTAGTTATAAATTAAGTGGTGGGGGTTTATCCGCTAATGACCCTACTTATGTAATGAGAAAACAAGATGCAGAATTATATGAAAAACTGCAAAGTGGAGAATATTGTTATGTGTTTAATGCTCGTCAAATGGGTAAATCTAGTTTGCGGGTAAAAGTGATGAAAAAATTACGGTCTCAAGGTTGTAAATGTGCAGCAATAGATATGAGTAGATTAGGTGATTTTTCTATTCAAAAACAATCTTGGTATGATGGTTTTTTAGAAGAACTATTTCGGGGATTTGGTTTAGCTTATAGCATTAATTATCAAGACTGGATTCAAGGTTATCAAAGTTTGACAAATATTCAGCGTTTGGCTAGGTTTATTGAAGAGATTTTATTTGTGAATTTTTCCACTGAAAAAATCTATATTTTTCTGGATGAAATTGATTTACTGGTAAATTTACCCTTTAAAAATGAATTTTTAGCTTTTATTCGCTCTTGTTATAATCGCCGAGCTGAGGATGAAAATTCTGATTATCATCGGCTGATTTTTTGTTTTTTTGGAGTAGCAACTCCAGAAGATTTAATTAGAGATGGAAGACATACTCCTTTTAATATTGGTCATCCCATTGAATTAACAGCATTAAATTTTCAAGAAGGAAAAAATTTAACTCAGGGATTAATAGGAATAGTAGAAGAGCCGGAAATTGTTTTACGGCGAGTTTTCGATTGGACTGGAGGTCAACCATTTTTAACTCAGAAACTTTGTCAAATTATTGTCGATCATACAGATAGCACTGAGCCGGATATTGATAAGTTAGTAGAAGAACATATTTTGACATATTGGCAAGAAAAAGATTATCCCACTCATTTAACATATATTCGGCATCATTTACTTAGTCAAAATCAACTTACACCTGAATTACTTAGACTATATAGAAAAATTCTGCTGCGGGGAGGAGTTAAAACTGATGAAAGTCGAATACAAATGGTACTACGTTTGTCAGGAATAGTTGTAAAAAAACAAGATAGATTAGTTGTTTTTAACAAAATTTATCGGACAATTTTTAATCTAAATTGGATTGAGGAACAGTTGGCAATTTTAGCAAAAGATCGGGATAAACAGACTCCTAAAAAAATGTGGATGCGTTTTGTTTATCCTAGTTTAATTTGGGGAGGAGTTATTAGTTTACTTGCTTTGGGATGGCGGCAACAAAAACTTGAATTACATGATTCCGATCGCTTGATGCAGAGTCAAATTCCCCTCACCGATCGCAAACCACCACCACCTAGGTTTGATGAACGAGGCGGTCGCAAACCACCACCACCCAGATTTGATGAACGAGGCGATCGGCGACCACCACCACCCAGGTTTGATGGACGAGGCGATCGGCAACTACCACCACCCAGGTTTGATGGACGAGGCGGTCGCAAACCACCACATCATAGACCTGATGATGCTCTCAGCTTATGGCCACTGTCACAACCTGACAAACAACCTCCGCCACCTAGGTTTCGTAGACGAGGCGATCGCCGACGCTCATCACATCATAGATTTGCCGAGGGGAAAAATCTCAAAAAATTGGCACAATTCTACTCTCAAGAAGAGTACAAAGATGCAGAACCACTATTGCATAGTGCTTTAGCTATCAATGAGAAAGCTTTGGGTACAGACCATCCCGACATCGAAGATAGTCTCAACAACTTGGCAGCACTCTACTATTCCCAAGGAAAATATACAAAAGCGGAACCTATTTTGCAGCGTGTTTTAACTATCAATGAGAAAGCTTTGGGTACAGACCACCCTCATATTGTACACAGTCTGTACAATTTGGCACAAATCTACTCTGAGCAAGGAAGGTACGCAGAAGCAGAATTATTGTTGGAACGTGCTTTGACTATCAATGAAAAAACCTTTGGTGTAAAGCATCGTAATGTTGCACACAGTCTGAAGAATTTAGCAGATCTCTATTATGAGCAAGGAAAGTATAAAGAAGCTGAACTTTTTCAACAACGTGCTTTGGATATTAGGGAGCATTGACTTACAGCAGTTTTCTAGTGGATGAGGTACATCTTGGTAGTAGGGAGTAGGAAGTAAGGAGTAGGGGGAAATTTGATAGATTCTCAAGATAATTTATGAAGATCATTAATATTTACGTCTAATTAATGAGACCTGATATAAAAGTGAATAACGCAATGTGCGCCATTTGATATCAAATCCGTTTAATTAGGTATCAGGACTTACGCAAATTAACCTTTAAAACGCCATATATAGGGAGGGGCAAATGGCATTTGCGCTCCGCAAAGCTCCGAATGACGCCATCACTCGATTTAGTGTCCGTGCGTAAGTCCTGGGTCAAAAAAATGTTCCATCTGAGCGCCATTGGCAAATCTGTCTTTATCTTCCCATCTCCTCATATCAAATTTGGTTAAACAGTTATAGATTGGTTAACTCAGAAGGAGTCATACCATGTCCGGATAATTATAGTCATTCTGAATAAGACTGGAACACTTTTTTAGCTGAAACTCTTTCAAGGTAAGAAACCCTTGTCTCAATCTTAACTGGAATGACTATAGTGATGAAAACACTTTTTTCCCTATCTCCTGTATCCTATCTCCTATCTCCTGTATCCTGTCTCTTGCCTAATTATTTAAGTATTCAACCGGACATGATATCAGTCCTCAGTCCTCAGGAGGAAAAAGAATCACAAAGGTTTAGTAGTTATGAGGATTGGAGAATTTTTTTATGTCCAATTCCCTCGGATTTGATATCATCTCCCCATCTCCCCATCTCCCCACACTCCCTACACCTGCCACACTCCACACATAGTAAGCTACTGCACGCCCTCAATAGGAGCAAAACCTTGCCGTTGCACATTCTCAGTTATCGTGCGTGGTTCCAAAAATTGCAATAGATAATCAGGTCCTCCAGCTTTCGACCCAACACCAGACAACTTAAACCCACCAAATGGCTGCCGGGAAACGATCGCTCCTGTAATTCCACGATTAATATACAAATTCCCCACTTCAAATTCTGCTTTTGCCTGTTCGATATGAGAAGGAGTACGAGAATACAACCCACCAGTCAAAGCAAAATTTGTACCATTAGCAATTTCCAATGCTTCTGAAAAACTTTGCGCTTTCATCACCGCCAACACCGGACCAAATATTTCCTCTTGGGCAATAGTTGCCGTGGGTGACACATCCTTAAATACCACCGGACCAACAAAATAACCATCATCTGGCGCTGCCATCTCCAGGGCAACTTCATTTTCCTGCTTACCTTGCTCAATATATTCCTTAATCCGTTTTTGTGCCTTAGCATCAATCACCGGACCAACTTGTGTACTTGGTTTCTCCGCATCTCCAATATTGAGCGATCGCGTAGCCTCCACCAAACGATTCACAAAAGCTTCATAAATTGATGCCAAAACCACAACCCGGGAACAAGCAGAACATTTTTGTCCGCTATAACCAAAAGCAGAATACACTACACCAGCAACTGCTTGGTCTAAGTCTGCACTCTCATCAACAATAATCGCATTCTTACCACCCATCTCAGCAATAACCCGCTTCAAGTGCTTTTGCCCAGGGCGTAAAATTGCCGCCTCTGCATAAATTTGACAACCAACTTCCTGAGAACCAGTAAAAGTAATACTATTAACATCTGGATGTTTCACCATAAAATCACCCACTGTCGAACCTTTTCCTGGCACAAATTGAAATACTCTCTTGGGAAAACCAGCTTCTACTAATATTTCAGCAATCTTGGAAGCAATAACTGATGAAACTTCTGCTGGTTTCAACAAAGTACAGTTTCCAGTCACCAAAGATGAAACAGTCATTCCTGTAGGAATAGCTAGAGGAAAATTCCAAGGCGAAATTACCAAAGAAATACCACGAGGTTGATAATAATAACGGTCAGTTTCTCCAGCGACATCATATTTATAACCTTGGTCTAACCTTTCCATTTCATCAGCATAGTAGCGACAAAAATCAATTGCCTCAGAAACTTCCGCATTACATTGGTTGAGGGGTTTCCCAACTTCTAATACCATCCATGCTGAAAGTTCGTGACGGCGTTTTTCCATTAGGTCGGCCGCTTTTCGTAATATCCCCGCTCGCTCTGTAACAGGTGTTTTCCGCCAACTAGGAAATGCTGCTTTAGCTGCTTGAATTGCTTGTTCTGCTTGTTCTACAGACATTAAACCAATTTTCCCGACTACCTCTTTCGGGTTTGATGGGTTAACGGAATCTACTATTTGCTCGGTCTGTATGTATTCGCCGTCGATCAGTGGGAGATATGTTTGTCCCAACTTTAGTCGTACTTGAGCAATAGCATTATAAGCTTGTTCTCGTTGAGCAGCATCAGCATAGTCGCTATCAGCAGCATTGGGAAAAACAGGTTTAACAATATCGTGAATTGTTGTTTTGCCGTTAGTAGTGGGAGGCGCTAACAATTCTTCAACGGGCACATTTTCTGAACTTTGTCTGAGGAATGAACTGTTGGCTGTATTTTCCAGGAGACGACGAATTAAATATGCCATTCCTGGTAGTAGGTCGCCGTAGGGACAGTAAACTCTGATGCGATAACCTTTGTCCACTAATGCTTTAGCTATTTGGTCGCCCATACCGTAGAGAACTTGCATCTCGAAGCAACGTTTAGGTACTTTTAATTCTTTGGCAATGGCGATCGCTCTGGCCTGGGAACGAACGTTATGACTACCGATAGCTGAATAGATATATTGATGATTTTCTAACATCATCTGAGTCAGCTGTTCAAAATTGGCATCGGTTTCTGGTTTATCGTTGAAAACTGGTTGCGGCCAGTCGTTTTGTAAAGCTATGATACTTTCTTGGTCCCAATATGCACCTTTAACCAGTCGGACGGTGACAGGATAACCCCGGAGTTTTGCCCAGTCAATGATTCCTTGCAGGTCTTTTTCGCTATCCCGTAGATATGCTTGGATAGTAACGCCGATGTCAGTGCGGTTGCGGAATTCTTCCTCCATCAACAGTTCTTTGAGAATAGCTATAGTTAGGTCTTTGTAGCTATATTGTTCCATGTCAAAGTGAACTGCTACACCTAGTTCTTTTGCACGTCGCAGTAGGGTACGGACGCGTCCGCTCACCCGTTCCTGACTGCCTTTAGCATCTAGGGGGTCAAACTGGGAATAAAATGCTGTAAGTTTTACTGATACCTGTACTCGTGGTAGTTGTTCGCCTTCTACTTCGTCTATCTGGGGTACTGACGACCAGTTTTTAGCTGCTTGAGAGAGCTGAGTCATCAGTTCTAGATAACGGTCTAAATATGATTGTGCTTCAGTTTCAGTAATTACTGCTTCTCCTAGTAAGTCTACGGTGAAGCACATTTTTTCTTTCCGTAGTTTTTCTAGGGTTTTGATTATTTGTTTGATGTTTTCCCCGGCAATGTATTTATGAGCGAGGGTTTCGACTGCGGGTGCAACGGTGGTAGCTGCGAGTTGACCGGGGACTGAGTCTGGGTTAGCGAAGTTGAGGAGTTTTTTGAGAGCTTCTGGCAGTTCGACTTCTTCGGTAGTCAGGTATTCTTGGAGGTGAGCAGCTATTTCTGGTTTACTGTGTAATGCTGGCAAACAGTCAATAAAGCGAAATAGTTGTACTCGCAAACCAGGGTTCGCCATTGCCCAGTCTAGGAGTTTATCATCCCACCGCATTTGATTTTGCAGTTTGCCTAGCCAGGAACTGTTTTTTTCTTGAGTTGCTGCTAGGAGTTGTTTTGCTATTTCTTGGGTTTGAGTTTCGTAGTTGCTATTAGGTATTTGTGCGACCATTTTTTTGACAATGTGTGGTTGAATCAATTGAGTAAGTGTATCGGATTATAGCCATTTTCACAAAGTTAGACTACAAAATTTCTGCCTTCTGCCTCCTGCCTTCTGACTTTCAGCCAAAAATATCTGTATTCTATGTTAATGAAAACTGCTATAATTTCGGTATTTATCACTAAAATTTCTTTGAAGTTAGTGTTTTTATGAGCCTGTTTCCGTTACTTTATACTTATCTAAATATTATCATTTAATCTGACAATATATTTGGCGTTGCATAGTGACGAATGATTTTAGATGTTTGATGAACAGGATTTTGGATTAATCAATTGCTAGAATGATTGATATTAGGTTCTTTTTAGTCAAAGTCTAAACTAATTTTTGGCAATATCATTTCAGAATGTGCAACCCCATATATTTTGTAGAGAAGGTTTCTTGAAAAATAATTATTTATGTTAAATTTTACTAGTTTTATTCTTCTTAATTGACCAGTTAATAACACTTGATGATTAGTCACATCAAATCTGGATTTTCATTGAGAATGAGCCTCTCCTCAAAGCAGAAATAATATCAAATCCAGTTGAATACTTATTATATAGTTGGGAGAGATAAGGAGGTGGGGAGATGGTCCGATTTAATATTGAAGTATGGATAGAATTATAAACATATACTGTATAACCGGATTCTATATAACTTAAGAATAACAAAGCCAAACCTAAGTTAGTTTGGCGAATCAATCTTGAATAAGTAATCAGTAAAGGCCAAGAACCATTCGCTACTGAATTCGATCCGTTTGCCCAACGTCTCCGTTAGGATCAGTATATTCAAAGGCGGCACCCAGATTCGAACTGGGGGATGAGGATTTTGCAGACCCTTGCCTTACCACTTGGCCATGCCGCCATTATTACCTTTAATTATTATAATACACCATCCACAAATATATGGCAAGTTCAAGGATAAATGTGATCTACATCACTTAAATTGATGTTTTGAATTGCACTGTGGACAAATATTTGAAGCTATTTTAATAATTTAAGGCTCTGATAGCAGTATCAGGAAAGGTTAGGACAGATAAAAGGTTAAAACTTAAAACTTAGGCAACCTAAGATTTTTCCTCCTTGCTTCTTCCTTACTGCTGTATCACTTATCACAAAATTTCCTCAGTAACAATGATTTTCCAACCTCCTGTGCTTGTTGCTCAAATCACCGATACCCATCTATTTGCAGACTCTATTCAGGGAAAAATGTATGGAGTTCCCACGGAAAGATCTTTTGTGAAAGTCTTGGAGAAACTCAAACAGTTGCAACCTCAACCAGATGTACTACTACTTACTGGAGACCTTTCCCAAGATGAAACTTCTCAATCATATCAACGTTTAGCATCTTTACTGAGTCCTCTGAACATTCCTACTTACTGGATAGCAGGAAACCACGATAATTTACCCACAATGGAACGGGTATTAAGTTCTGCTCCTATTTCTGCGAAAAAATCTTTTGAAATGGGTGGATGGAACTTTTTTTTACTAAATACCAATGTGCCTGGATGTGTTTATGGTGAAATTTCTCCAGAAAGTTTAGAGTGGTTAGAATATAACATTAAAATGACTGGAAATAAACCAGTTTTAATTGCTTTGCATCATCCTCCTGTAAAAATTAATTCCGAATGGATGGATAAAATTCTTCTGCATAACCCAGAAAATTTCTTAAGTATAATTAATCGTTATCCACAAGTAAAAATTGTTTTGTCTGGTCATATTCATCAAGAATTTGCCAAGGAAATAAATGGTATTCATTATTTATCAACTCCTTCTACTTGTATTCAATTTGAACCAGGAAATTATAAATTTTTTCTAGATAAACAACCACCTGGATTACGATTACTTACCTTATATCCTGATGGAAATTATACTACCAAAATTGAAAGGATTAACTATATTTATGAATGTGATATGGCAGCTAGTGGATATTAGATATCTCCAGAAAAGAGGGAATAGGGAACCCACCCCTCGCCCCTCCCCCTCCCAGGAGGGGAAATAATTGATAATCTCTGTATGATAATTGATTTTATTTTTTATGTTTGGAGATGTCTATTAGTAATTGAAGAAGGAAGAAGGGGTTTTAGTTATCTAAGGAGAGAAGAAGGGATCTAAATTGGGAAAAGTGGATGAGGAGATGCGGAGATTGAAGTAATTATAGAATTATGAACATATACTGTATAACTGGATTCTATATTAAATAATTAATCTACAACCTAAAACCTTCTTCAAATGACTCAAAAAAAATTCTTTCTTGGGTGCGCTGTTTGGGCATTTAAACCTTGGGTGGGAGAGTTTTATCCTCCCAAAAGTTCTCCTTCTGAGTTTCTCTATCTCTACAGTCGCCGTTTCACTACCGTTGAAGGTAACACTACATTTTATGCTACCCCTAAACCAGAGACTGTGACGAAGTGGGCAATACAAACGCCTCCTGGATTTCAATTTTGCCTAAAACTACCACGCAACATAACTCATAATGGATTATTAAAACCTTTTATCCCGGATGCTTTAGACTTCCTCAAACAGATGCAACCTTTGGGCGATCGCCTGGGTGTATTTTTTGCTCAGTTACCGCCGAGTTACGGCCCCTCTTCATTTGATGACCTCGCAGAATTTTTGCAAGCTTGGCCACGAGACCGGATACCTTTAGCTTTGGAAGTTCGCCATCCTGACTGGTTTGAAGACTCTCAAGCTCAACAGTTAAATAGTCTTCTCAAACAACTGAGTGTGGGGAAAGTTTTGCTAGACTCGCGTCCTGTCTACACTGGTAAGGATAACCCCCAGTTGCGGTCTCAAAACCGTAAACCCAATTTACCTTTACAGTTGACGTTGACTGCTCCATTTACCATTGTGAGATTTATTTCTCACCCTCAGTTGTCGGTAAATCAAATTTTCTTCACAGAATGGGTAACTCAAATTGAGCAATGGTTAGGTCAAGATATCACAATTTACTTTTTTATTCATTGCCCTGAAGAAGAGCGATCGCCTAGTACAGCACGTCATTTTCAACAGTTATTAGAAATAGCAAAAATTCCTATTCCATCCCTGCCTTGGAATTTACTTAATCAGTCGCCTACTCAGTTAAGTTTATGGTGATTTTTTCTGAGAGTTGCTGATGTTATATAGCAGAAGGAAGAAGGAAGAAGGAAAAGTCTTGCTTTGTCTGAGTTTTAAGCTTTTTATCTGTCTGCGTCCTTTGCTTCGACTGCTATATCAAGTCCGGTAATATCAGTATTGTAAGGTAAGGTTAAGGAAGAAGGCTTTTAGGATTGAAAAAAATTCAATTTTATCATTTTCTTTGTGGGTTTAATACCCCACCGTCAACGGTCGTGTTCACGCATTACTTGGGGGAGCGTAGACGCGGAGCGGCCCTTCGTTGACTATCCCCATGTAATTTTCCTCCTGTCTCCTGTCTCCTGTCTCCTGTCTCCTTCTTCAAGTAGATATTCACCCTTGCTCTTCCTTACTTTTTTCCTCCTGACTCCTGACTCCTGACTCCTGACTCCTGACTCCTTATACGAATAGAAAACCCATTATAAGGAGACTTATTCGGCAATTGCACTTCAAAATTCACTCGGTCTATAATATCTGCTGAACGCACTTCTAAAGTCCATTTACCGGGAGATAATTTCCAAAATAAAGAATTATCAGAATTAACAGCTAATTTCTCTCCATTCAACCACCATTCCACAGAATTTTCCCGTGAGTTCGCCAACTTAAATTCTAATTTTTTCTCTCCTCCAACATCATCCATTAAAAAATAATCATCTTCTTGAGGAAACAAAATTTTTAACTCACCAGAAACCAAACTAGATTTACTCTGTTTTGCCAACCATTCATTATATTCATCAGGCAAATTTTCCACCGAATAATTATCAGATAAATGCTCATATTCTGCCAATTTTTCTGGATAAAAATACTCCGTTATTACCGACGGACAATCAGATTTCGGACGCAACCCAGAAATTGTACAAACCGGGCGTTGAACCATATTTTTTGGCGGTGGAAAAGCTGTCGGTTCCTTCTTTTCGTGCAAATGTAACATAATCCTATTCCATAAAGGCGCAGCACCCATCACTCCTGATATTTGCACCATAGATTCCCCGCTAAAATTACCCACCCAAACCGCCACAGTATAATCATTAGTAAAACCCACTGTCCAAGTATCACGAAAATCTGAAGAAGTACCAGTTTTTACTGCTGCTGGAAATGGCAAATTTAAAGCCGAATTCACTCCAAATTCTGCTGCTCTTGCATGAGTATCACTTAACATATTTGCGATTAACATCCATTCAGATTTTGCTTTAGGTAGTAGGGAGATGTCTTGATTTTTTTTATGTTGAAAAAGTGGGGAAGTTTTACTAGGAATAGTTGTAACGACAGGAATAACTTCTCCTTGTCTTGCCATAATTGAATAAGCTTTTGCCAACTCCCATAAACTGACTTCCCCACTGCCTAAACTTAAGCCTAAACCATAATGTTCTGGTGAGGCTTGTAAATGTTTAAAACCTAATTGATGTAGACGGTTTAAAAATTGCTCTAATCCTACTTTTTCTAAGACTCTTACTGTCGGAATATTTAGAGAATTTGCTAAAGCAACTCTCACAATAACAGGTCCTAAAAATCTATCTTGATTATAGTTAGTAGGACTATAAAGTTTGGCTCCAGGAATTGCATAATATGTCGGTACGTCTGGCAAAATAGTATTCGGATTAATTACTTGATTTTCTAATGCTAATTGATATAAAAAAGGCTTTAAAGTTGAACCTGGTTGACGTAGTGCTTGTACTCCATCATTACTACCCATTTTTTGAGTATTAAAATAATCTGGAGAACCGACATAAGCTAATACTTCTCCAGTCTGATTATTAATTATAATTGCAGCAGCATGATGCACATTATAAGGGGTAAGATTTTGAATTACTTGTTGGACTTGGGTAGTAACAAATTGTTGTAAAGGTCGGTCAATAGTAGTACGAATAACTGTAGGAGTAGTTGTTGTAGATAAGTTTTGATTTATGGCAGTGGATTGATTTTGAGATAACCAAAATATAAAGTGTGGCGCAGCAATAATACCTTGATTTTTTGGTTGTAGAGTTATTTTTTCCGCAAGCGCTTTTTCAGCTTCAGCACTGGTAATATAATTGTCTTCAACCATGCGCTTCAGAATGTAAATTTGACGTTGTTTGAGGAGACTCCAATTATAGTAAGGGTTGAGGTCAGTGGGGTCGTTTGGTAAGGCAGCGAGAATAGTAGCTTGGGCAAGGTTGAGGTCCGTAGCTGAGATGCCAAAATAAGCGCGGGATGCTGCTTCTACGCCATAGATATTTCCTCCCATAGGTAAGCGGTTGATATATGCTTGCAGGATTTGATTTTTGTTCATACCTGCTGTGATACGCCAAGATAGCCAAATTTCCCGAATTTTATTGCCGAAGGTGCGGGGTGTGGGTTCCAACATTCGGGCAAGTTGCATGGTGATAGTGGAAGCTCCACTGACTATTTGTTTTGCTTGGATAGCTTCGAGGAGCGATCGCCCTATTGCTTTGATGTCTAGAGCGCCATGTTGATAATATCTTTTGTCTTCCGCTGCGATGATGGCGTTGATAAATAGAGGTGAGATTTTATCTAGGGGGACGACTACTGTATTTTCTTGGTCGCGGGTAAGGATGGTTCCGAGTGGCAAACCGTTGCGGTCGATAAATTCTAGGGTTTGTTGGTTTTGAGCTATGTCTTGAGGACGAATGGGGGCAAACAGAGGGAGCGATCTGATACTCAAGCACAATAGTACAAAACTCAGAATAAATTTAGACCTTGGTTTGGTTTGCTGCCATTTTTGTTTAATATTTTTTGATATGTGTTTGGTGATTTTTATCATAACAAGTTTTATTATCAGCCATTTTCAGATCATACCAATTTGAAAAAAGCAAAATTTGTAGGGTGCCTTAGATGGCTAAATTTTAGACTATGAAAAGCATTTAAGAATCTATCGTAACGCACCATTTTAGATGTGTCGGTCCACTAACCCCAGTTTTTATCTTCAGAGCAGAGTTGGAAAAACAAAATAATTGGTAAGTTTTTTATCAAAGTTTTGATGTGGTAGAATTAGAAAAAAAACTACGGAATTTCTCCAAAAGTGACATCTTCATACAAACTATCAATGCTAGTCCGAAAGTCAATGCTTGCCAGGAGAATTTCACTGCTTTGAGTGTAAGTGTGTAATACCCAAAGACCTTCAGCATTACGACGGAAACATTCTAAACGCTGGCGTTTTTGGTTAATTAAACGTATTCTTGCAAGGTTGGTAATTGCTGATAATTGGCAAATTTGTCACCGCGTTCTAATGCTTCTGTGCTTTCGGATAAAACTTCCACTATTAAACAAGGATATTTTTTATGATTTGGCAAAGCTTTATCTCTGGCGTCGCAAGTTACCATAACATCAGGATAATAGAATGTATTGGTAGTTTCTATATGAGCTTTCATATCCGACATATAGACGCGACAACCACTACCTCGCAGATAATTTCTTAATGCTGAAGCTAGGTTGAGGGAAATAGTCACATGAGCATCACTAGCACCGGCCATTGCGTATACTTGTCCATCAATATATTCGTGTTTGACGGGACTGAGTTCTTCTTCTGTGAGATATTCTTCAGGAGGAATGTAATTTGTGTTTTGGTTAGCAATCATGGTTTGAGAGATAGAAGTATTATATAGATGTCTGAACTTTGGGATGCTTTGGAAGAATGATTTTACTCGATAGTCATATTTTTAATATGATTTCTCAACCATTCATAGACTAAAATTTGTACGTCAATTTTTCTCTGTTCAGCAATTTTAGTGATAAATTGTTCGATATCTGGTTCGAGATAAATGGAGTAATGAAACTTAGCATCGGGATGGTAAAACTTGCCTTGTTCTGCTTGGGAAAAATCGTATTCTGATTTCAGAATTGCCTCTTTTGATAAACTTGAGTTTCAGTTAAAGTAGCTTTACTAGCTGAAATAATCCGAATTTAGATAGGAGAATTTATTGATTTCTTTAAAGGTATGGATAACAACCCTTAAAATACCTGTTTCATCTAAGCCCATAGTAATCCATCTATCTTCATCTTGACTATGTTCTTCATCGTAGATTGTTAATTGATAAGGATCGCGGAAAACAGTTGATGCCAAACGAAAATTTAATTGATGTTTGCGAATATTTTGTTTTTCTTTGGCCTGATTCCAATCAAAGTTATAATCCAAAGCAATGTATCATCGTAAATTAAGTACAAGTCTATTATAATAGAAAATCTTGCTTTATTTACTAATGTCATTTTCTAATAGCTTATAGTTAGATAAATATAGTCAAAATTTCTTTTTAGTCAACTCTTTTATTAAAAACTAGAAGCCATTTTTCACTCTTTAATTTACCAAAATAATGAAACATACTAAATTTTTCAACCCTACTCTAGAAAAACTAAAACCCAAAGTTAATGGCTGGTTAAAATTCCTGATAATTAGACTAAAAAAAAATTCCAAATAACCATTTTAATTTTAGCAACTTTTCTGGGTATTTTATATAGCTCAATTTCACCTGCACTTACCCAGGAAAAACCTGTAACTATCCAAGTATTAATGTCAGCTATCACAGCTACTCAATTAGAACCAATTCAAATAGACTTTAACAAAAGTCACCCAAATATTAACTTAGAAATTGTCAAAGCTCCTAACGATACTAATTTAGTAGAAGACCTTTATACATCCTCTTTTTTACTAGGAGATTCACCATATGATCTAGCTTATATGGATACAGTTTGGGTGCCAAAATTTGCTGCTGCTAACTGGTTACAAGACCTTTCTGAAAAAATTGATAAACAACAATTAGAAGAAACATATTTGTCAGGAGATATAGAAGGAGGAACTTACAAAAATAAACTTTATTGGATGCCATTAATCTCTAATGGAGGAATGCTTTATTATCGCACGGACTTATTAAAAAAAGGTGGATTTGAACCTCCTAATACCTTTGAGGAGCTAATCAAAATATCACAAGAATTACAACAGCAAGGATTAGTTGAATGGGGATACCTTTGGCAAGGTAAACAATATGAAGGTTTATCCGCAATGTTTATCGAAATTCTCAAAGGTTATGGAGGTTTTTGGGTAAATTCAGAAACAAATGAAGTAGGATTAGATCGACCAGAAGCGATAGAAGCAGTAGACTTTTTACGCACAACTATTACCGCAGGAATTTCTCCTCCTGGAGTAACAACTTATGCAGAAGAAGAAACCCGTCGTTTATTCCAAAGTGGTAAGACAGTTTTTCTGCGCAATTGGCCTTATGTATATCCATTAGCATCAAAATCCGAAATAGCCGGAAATTTTGCTATTAAACCAATGGTTCATGCTTCAGGAAAAGAAAGTGGAGCTTGTTCAGGTGGATGGGGGTTAGGAATAGTTAAAAGTACAAAACATCCAGAGGAAGCATGGGAAGTTATTCAATACTTCAACAAACCAGAAGTTCAACGTAAGTTGATTTTAGAAACAGGTCTTGTTCCTGCCAGAAAATCACTTTTTAATGACAAGATTCTAGTAGCAGAATTTCCTTACTTACCAAACTTATTTCCAGTAGTTGAAAATTCTGTTTTACGTCCTCCCATTGCTCAATATGCTCAAGCTTCAGATATTTTACAACGTTATCTTAGCGCTGCCCTAACTGGTTCCCGTACTCCAGAATTAGCAATGAAAGGTGCCGCAGCAGAAACTCGTGCTTTGTTAGGAACTTGAAGAAGGAGATGGGCAGTGTGGGGAGGTGGGGACCCACCCCTAACCCCTCCCAGGAGGGGAATATTGAGAAAGATTTGGCAATGGCGCTCAGATGGAACATTTTTTTATACCGAATTAAGCAGATTTGATATTAAACCCATAACGGCAAAGATAATTATAATTTTGGAGCTATTTTTAGAATTAAAGATACTCCTATTTTGAACCTATATAACTAAAATGATACTTGAAGTTTGCTCTTTGTAGTGGGGAGGTAGGGAGTGGAAAGATGGTCATCAAATATAGCATTATTATTCAGAAATGGTATTAGCTGTGTAATCCAGTGACAAAAAGCTATTAGTTATTCCCAACTTATTGCTCAAAAACAGTATAAATTAATGACAATAAACACAATTGAAAAAAGAGAAAAATTAACAGGATGGCTCTTGATTTTACCAGCTATTCTAGTATTGCTATTCGTATTTGTTTATCCCATTGGTCGAGCTTTTTTGCTAAGTCTATTCACAGAAAATTTAGGTACTGAATTAAAACCTATTTTTTCCGGCTTAACAAACTACAGTCGAATGTTAAATGATGGTCGTTTTTGGCAAAGTTTATGGAACACCACAATATTTACAACCATCTCCATTTTTCTAGAATTAATATTAGGAATGAGTATCGCTCTTATCTTAGATAAATCATTCCGAGGACGAGGTTTTGTTCGTACTGTTAGTCTCATTCCTTGGTCATTACCAACCGCAGTTATGGGATTAGCTTGGGCATGGATTTTTAATGACCAATTTGGCATAGTTAATGACCTACTTTTCCGTTTAGGATTAATTCAAACTAATATTACTTGGTTAGGCGACCCATTCAGAGCAATGTTAGCAATGATTATTGCTGATGTTTGGAAAACAACGCCTTTTATAGCCATCATTTTATTAGCAGGATTACAATCTATTTCTTCTGATTTATACGAAGCTCATGCTATTGATGGTGCTAACTCTATTCAAAGTTTTCGACAAATTACAATCCCATTATTAATCCCACAAATAGTAATTGCTTTGTTATTCAGATTTGCTCAAGCATTTGGTACTTTTGACCTGGTACAAGTAATGACTGGAGGTGGACCTGCTGGAAAAACAGAAACTGTTTCTATCTATATATATGCCACTATTAGACGTTATTTAGACTTTGGTTATGGAGCTTCTTTAGTAGTAGTAACATTTCTACTATTAATTCTTGCCGTAGCGATCGCTAGTACCGCTACGCGGAAGTTATAGCACTACGCGCAATTCAAAAGTCAAAAGTCAAAAGTAATATCTGACTGAGTTTGAGAATTTATAAATGTCCTAACCTAAATTCGTAGTGCTATATATGATATTTGGATAATAAGTGATAAACAAGTTTTTGAATGAGGAATCAAAAATGTCTATATTAAAAAATCGATCATCAATCAAAACAGACAGAATAATTCTATGGGTAAGTGTGGTGTTAATTGTCATATTTTTCCTAGCTCCTGTTTTATGGCAATTACTAACTTCTTTCAAAACAAATGAGGCAATATCAGCAGTTCCTAATATCTATTTCCCCGCTCCCAACCAATTAACTTTTGACCACTATCTTAGTTTGGGTTTGGGTTTTCTCCGCTATGTTTTTAATAGTGCTTTTGTGTCTATTATTTCAACAGTTATTTGTCTAGGAATAGGAGCGCCTGCTGCTTATACTTTGGCACGGTTAAAACTCCCTGGAGAAAATATCATTATTGCCTGCGTTTTAATAGTCAGTCTGTTTCCCTATGTATTATTATTTTTGGGTCTGTTAGAAATTATTAAGTCTCTTGGTTTAGGTAATAACTATATCTCCCTAATTATTCCTTACACTGGGATAAATTTACCCCTGACAATTCTGGTCTTAAGAAGTTTTTTCCAACAGTTACCAAAAGATTTAGAAGACTCAGCCAAAATAGATGGTTACAACACAATTTCTATGTTGTGGAATATCGTCTTACCTCTAACAATTCCAGCATTAGTAACCACAGGAATTTTAACCTTTATTTTTGCCTGGAATGAGTTTATTTTTGCTCTGACTTTTATTACTCGTTCCGAAATGTACACTATTCCCGTTGCCGTTGCTCAGATAGGGGGTACTTCTGTATTTGAAATTCCCTACGGACCAATTGCTGCTGCAACAGTAATAGGCACATTTCCTTTGTTAATTTTGGTATTAATAGCTCAACGTCGAATTGTTCAAGGTATTACTGCAGGAGCTGTCAAAGGGTAGGTAGGGTTTGCTGAAAAAGTCTTATGGGTAAGGGTAGGAGACAGCTATACTGGAGACAGGAGACAGGAGAAATGGGAATTATAGAGGAGGTACGAGGAAGAATAATCCCTTGATTATTCTGCGCAACTATGTGCCTAAAATACTAATTTTTTGAACCATTTCACGGAAGTTAAAAGTTAAAAGTAATATTTTTAGGACTCAAAACTTTGACACGACAGTAATTTCAGGAAATTATTTCACCTCTAAAGGAGCGAAACTATTTGTAACATTCTTTTTTCACGCTTGGTATTAAGAAGTAAAAAAATTTGAAATCAGGAAAAAGTAGATATTTCCTAACTCTAGTTTTTTCCTGAATCCTGATTTTTAATCCTACATTTTGAAGTGCAGAATATAGTTTTTATACAAACGATATCAACAGTATTCATACCAAAGGTTAAAGATTTATTCCTTCTTCCTTCTTTCTTCTTCCTTCTTCCTTTATTAATTAAATGAACTAGCTTCTGCTTGATAATCTTCTGCTGATAATACTCGCCAATTAGCATCACCTGTTAATTCTAAAACTTGTTGATGATATTTCAACAAACTTAAACGATGTCCTACACTGACAAATGTTGTTTGAGTTGCTTGTAATTTTTCATAAAGTTCCGCTTCATTTTGTAGGTCTAAAGCGCTGGTAGCTTCATCTAAAATTGCATAATTGGGCTTAATTAATAATAGTCTTGCAAAGGCTAAACGTTGTTGCTCTCCCAAAGATAAAACATTTTCCCATGGTAACTCCACATCAAAACCATCTAATCTATCTGGTAAATCTTCTAAGTTAACCAATTTCAAAATTTTTCTTAATTCATACTCATCAAAATCTTGGTTAACTTGAGGGTATAACAACTGTTCTCGTAAACTTCCTAAAATCATATAAGGGCGCTGAGGTAGAAATAATATTTCCTCCAAATTCGGGCGTACTAAACGACCCGTACCCGATGTCCATAAACCTGCTATTCCTCTTAATAAAGAACTTTTACCTGCTCCACTTTTTCCGACAATTAATAATCCTTGACCTGACTTTACTGCTACTGATAAATTTTTCACCAGAGTCTTTTGACTTTCATTAATTTCTTCGTGATTTAAAGGAGTATTTAAAGTAATATTTTCTAACGCTAATCTAGAACTTTCTGTTACATCAATTTCTCTAGTTCCTACTTCTGATACTTTTCTAGTATCTTCTAATGTTTCTCTAAATTTATCCAAACGGTTAATACCAGCCGCAAAATTAGTTAAGTTGTCGATTTGACTAACTACTAAAGAAAAAGCTCCTAAAACCTGACTAAAGGCAAAACCTGCCTGACTAATATCTCCAAATTTAATCTCACCTGCAAAATAAATAGGAGCCATAATTAAAGAAGGCAAAATAATTACTGCATATCGATAACCTGTAGTAAAGTAATCTACATTTCTTTGCCACCCAATCAGCAAATTAAAATTATTAAAAACCTGAGTAAATCTTTGTCTAATTTGAGATAATTCTTGCTCTTCTCCTCGATAAAAAGCAATTGATTCGGCATGGTCGCGGATATGAACTAATCCATAACGAAAGTCTGCTTCTCGTTTGAGTTGGTAGAAATTTAAAGGAATTAATTTTCTGCCAAAAATTACTGCTACTAATGTTCCTGCCACAGCATAAATAATAAGAAATATTGAGAGTGGTATTGATATTGACCACAGAATTCCTGTGAAGGAAATAACGTCAATTATTGAGTTGAGAATTGTGAGGAGAAAAAATAAACTTTGGTTAGTGAAAGATTTAATATCCTCTGCAATTCTTTGGTCTGGATTATCAATTTTCCCCTTTGAATCTATTTCATAATATGACCTATTTTCTAAGTAGTTATTTAGAAACTTATTTGTCATCCACTCTCGCCAGTAAAGTCCTAGTTTTTGCCTTGTATACGTGTAAATAACAACTATAGGAGTACCAACAATAAAAACCCCAGCATAAACATATAAGAACCGCCAAAATGTAGGTTGGTCTTTTTCAGATAATGCAGTTGTAAAAAAGTTGCCTACATAGCTAATAATTACATTTAAACCACTAACTGACAGAGATAATAATAGTAACAAACTTAACAATGCCCAAGGCTGCCAACGTGGGATAAGCTGTTTTTTATAGTACCAAAAACCAATGGCAGGAACGACAACCATTAAAGCAATAACAAATATCCAGTGCGAATTAATAATATTGTGAATTGTATTGACTAAACCAGGAGCAATACTATTAAATGACTGACCAAATATAGCTTCATTAACCAAGCAAATCAAACTAACAACTAAAAAAACAGCAGCAAATAAAAACATTAAAAGCAGAAATAATAATCCTAAAAAGACTTTGTTTCCCCCCGGTTCTAGTGGATAAAAATACGGTTGAGCAATCTGCAAAAAACTATTCCAAAGTTTATTGTTAAATTTATTCATGTTTGATTTTCTAACAGTTAACTAATATAGATTATAACCTATAATTTTTCATCTGTAAATACATGGTGATATATATAAAAAATCAAAAAAAACAGGGTGATAAAGGATTTAAACCATGCCCATATATTGCTAATTAAAGCTACTTATATTTCCCAAATAAGTAATGAAATTTCCTAAAAGTTAATAGTTTTTTTAACCAAAAAATAAGGTCTCAAGCCTCTCCTTTCAAGGGGATGAAAAAGCGGTCGTTAGCGCAGCTTCCCGTAGGGTGGGATGGCGAGGAAACCTGCCCCATATCCAATCGACCAAGAGAAAATAAAGTTCAATATTTCCAGCCTCTGACTTTCCTGCGGAATGCTGCACAAACAGGTAGAGCTACTGATAACTGATAACTGAAATGACTTGCTTCAATTTTGAATAAAAATCAAATGTTAACTACATAAACTTTAGTCTTTCCTAGATACTTCATTACCTATATTTTTGGTTTAAGTTCAAAATAAATTCAATTATAAAAAGGTTGAAATATTACTCTAAATTTACTGTATTCAGTATTTGAATTTTCTCGCAAAATAATATAGTCAATTTCAACACTGAAATACCTGACTAAAATTTTGGTGAAGCTCTAGATTTTTTTTCTTCTTCTTGATTTATTTTCAGCATTTCCTGCGGAATGCTGTGCAAATAGCGGTCAGCTATTAGCTATTAGCTATCAGCTATTAATTTTGCCAAAAGTAAAAGCAATCTTTGAAATTGAGGAAAGAATAAAAAGTTACTGTCAAAGTCTCCAGACCTAACCTGAGAAGTAATTATTCATTATTAATTGCTGATAACTGACTGCGAGCTAGCTGAATGCTTACGATTTATTTGATATTTTTGCAGTAGAGCTAAAGTTACTAATTTCATTAGCCAATACAAACTAAAAATAACTATAAAAGTAATAAGTATTACTAAGATAGAACGTTGACTAAACATATCCCTATAAACACTTTTTATCAAAGCATCAGGATTAGTAATTATATCCCAACTATTAAAACGTTTGAACCTTCCCAGATAAATACCAATAGCAGAAAGACAATGAATAATTAACTCTATTCCCAGAATAAAATTACTCCAACTTTGTCGCTGTAAATAGTACCCCAAATTAATTAAAGAAAGAACATAAGCTTCAAACCCAATAAACATAAATAACAAATATTGGGGAACTACTGCTAAAGTCAAAACCCATACAGAATTACTTTGACGAATATCTTGATCGAGATGAATAATATCAGTTAATACATAAGGAGTATTAGGTAAAAAAGCGATAAAAATAAATAAACAAAACCACCACATTGAAGAAGGAGACAGGAGACAGGAGACAGGAGACAGGAGGAAAATTACTTGGGGTTAGAATCCCAAGTAATTTTGAACACCCCCGTTGACGGTGGGGTATTAAACCCACAAAGAAAATGATAAAGAAGAATGCTGGGGACGACGTAATAAACATATACCTAAAATTATTAATACTAAAGTAATAGCGATCGCCACTTCAATATTCAATTTACTGCCATAGGCCATAACTCTATTTATATTTGGTAATAAAGTAGCGCCCAATAGTAATAAAACTCCCCATCGTATAAAAATGGAGCGAGGTTTGGAAAACAACCAAAAACTCATGGCCAAAGGAAATAAAGCTAAAAATAGATTCCAAGACATGAATCTGCTATTACCTTCTAGAAATTGCCAAGCTGTGTTTATTACATTGATTATTTCAGCTTTCATTCATAACTCAAAAATGTATGTACAAGTATTCTACAATCCTAACTAAGATGAAATTAAGATTTTCAGGTATTCTCTAATTAGGTTCCACTGGTGTTTCATACAAACATTTATTATTATATATAAATAATATCCGAACGAGCTACTATAAGCCAGCAGTAACATTTTCAAGTAAGAAAGTGAATAATAACTACAAACTTTCATCAAATTTATTTGATTCAATAACAAATAATATCAGCATAAAAATAGATAATGACTACAAAACTCACAAAAAATAATTCTCTTCTAGAGCAATTACAAAATAAAATTTATAATTACAGTAATCATGTCGATTATCTAGAAATTCGCCTAGAACAAAGTGAATCAACTACTATTTCATTTTCTGCCCTACAATTAAATACAATTAACTCTCATTTTTCCCTTGCCGGAAGTATTCGTACTTGCCACAAAGGAGGATGGAGTTTCGTTACTTTCAACAATATTTCAGAACTATCAAATAGAATCGAAGAAGCAATTTCTCACGCTTATTTAATAGGAAAAGAAAATACTCAACTAGCTCCCATTGAACCTATTCAAGATTATGTAGCAGTCAAATTTGGCCGCGACCCCCGTGACATATCTTTAGAAGAAAAGCGACAATTAATTGAAACCTACAATCAATTATTGCTACACTTCGATCCTCGAATTCAGACCACAAATGTCAGTTATCGCGATCGCTTTGCTATTACTTATTTTGTCAATTCTATCGGAAGTTGCATAGCACAAGAACGCCTAGATGTCAATAGCAAATTCAGAGCCATTGCTTGTGGAGTAGGCAGTTTAGTTAAACAGGGCATCAAATATATCAGTTCTCGTACAGATTATCACACTCTCTGCGACATTGATAACCAAGTTATCGGGGCAGCAGAACAGGCCATCCGTCAACTAGAGGCAAAACCCGTTAAAGGTGGACAATATACTGTATTGTTAGACCCTTATATGGCAGGTGTATTTATTCACGAAGCTTTTGGTCATCTTTCTGAGGCAGACTCTATTTATGAAAACCCCCAGATGGAAGAATTACTAAAATTAGGTAAACCAATAGGTATAGAAAACTTGAATGTAGTAGATGATGCCACTATTGATGGTTTAAGTGGTTCTATCAAATATGATGATGAAGGTGTTCCTGGACAGCGTAAATATTTAATCAAAAATGGAGTATTAACAACTCGTCTGCATAATCGAGAAACTTCTGGAAAAATGAGAGAAACACCTACAGGAAATGCTAGAGCTATAAATGCAATGTATCCACCTATTGTCAGGATGACTAATACAGCGATTGAAACAGGCGATCGCCCTGTTGAGGAAATAATTAAAGATATCGATCTAGGGGTTTATGCCATCGGCAGTCTAGGTGGCCAAACAAACGGAGAAATGTTTACATTTACTGCCGCAGAAGGTTATATGATTCGCAATGGAAAAATTGCTGAAGCTGTCAGTAATATTACTTTGACAGGGAATGTATTTCAAACTCTCAAAGATATTGAAGCGATCGGTAATGATTCTACTTACAATAGTGGTAGTTGTGGTAAAGCAGGTCAAGCACCTTTGCCTGTAAGTATTGGCAGTCCCCACTTGATGATTAAAAATGTAGTAGTTGGAGGACATTGAGCAGAACAAAAGTGTTTATTAGATATCTCCGGAAGTTATATGTGGATAGCATTTTGGCGTTGCATAAATGCAGGATGATTTTAATAGTTTTGTGGAATAGGTATCTTGCCCATTTCTTATATTTTCGGGCCGGCCGGATGTCCACCTACTTATATTCATCCCATCCCTCAGCAATGCCTCATTTTTTGTGTTTTTATCTCATAAAGTTTCTTTCCCTTTGCCTTCTGGAGCAGATGAGCTATTGCCTACTTCTACAAAAAGTCTATTTTTTTTAGCCAGATGTTTATTGAGAGTAGAGTACAGATAGTTCATAAAAATATAGTCAAATATGACATATCCTTCTTGGAAAAGACTTGTAATTTCTAAGTTTCAGACCTATTCTCTAGAGAGCGATCATGTCAGCGGAACGGAGTTCTATCGCTACTTTATTTCCTAATAGAAAATATAAAATATGTCCAACCTGTAACAGATGTAAATATCGCCCTCTCCGAAAGTGACAAAACAGAGATAAAAGCAAAAAGCAGAAGTTATGTACTTCACTGAATCAAAAAACTGTTTAGCTTTATACAGCAGGAATAAATTCACCTTGAATGTACCGCAATACAAAATCAATTGTTTCTTGCCTCACCCATCCTTTTTGTACTGCGACCTCTCCAAAACGTAAATTTGTTTGACTCTGTTCTACCAAGATAGAATATATTTGTTTCTCATTCAATAATTTTGCTAATTTCAGATACTCACCAACTGTTTTTTTATGATTATCCGTAATTAGTTGAGCAAATATGTATACGAATAAATCTACAGTTTATTGATTAGTTATTCTCCACATTACAGCAATTTATCCAAATCTTAGGTGATAGTTACTACGTTGATATTGCAAAATTTATTATACTTGGTTTCATGTGATTAAACCTGCTTGTTGTAATAACTTTCCTATGAGTTTTGAAAGTTCTTGTTTTTGAGAATATTTATTTGCATTATGCTATTCCATATAACTTTATGAAATGATTTTTTTCAAATTAATAACTTTTTATTCTTACCTAAGTAGAGCAGGCTAGAAAAAAGACGTTGCATTTTTAATCAAAAAAACCCTAAAGGCAATCAATATAAACTTTTGAGCTAATTTACAATTTGATACATAGCGCCCAAAATTTACCATGTTCTACATTTAGAATAAATCTATTTTTTTTTTTTAAAAATATTTATAAATCAAAAACTTCAGGAAAAAGGGGTTATAGATGCTTTGATTACTCATAAAGTAATAGACTTAACCATGCTTCATCCTCCTTATCTGTGCTATAGTATCTGAAGAATAATTTATACAACCTAATCGACAGTAGCCAACTTTAAACTCCTATTGATTGAACATCAATCTAGAAAGGCTATAGAGACTATCAATAGAAGTTTAGGATATTTCTACTTTCGTGAAATATCATTCTATGACTCCGCTAATTTACTTAATTTATTTCTAGAAAGTGGCAAAAAATTTAAGGTGGGATTATCATTGATTTTATAGATGAAGTCTTAATTAGTAGCAAAAACTTATAGACAGGTTAAAAGTAGCTATAATTCGGGGGGTGATAAACAAAGAAAATCAAACTACACCTACTAAAGAATAAATACAATAAAGATTCACTAAACAAAAAAATTGACCATAAGAGTCATAACTTAAACTTATCAACTTATAGACATAGACAATGAAAAAAATAAATCAATTTGTGTTGATCTATTAATGACAAATGGGGTGCAGTCAGACAAAATAATCTAGCTGTAGCTAGAGAGATAAAAAGTTAAATAAAATGTTCTAAAAAACATACATACTCCGTACTGGCCTCAAATGTTTTGTATTCTACTCTCTTAATTCAGATAAACAAGGGAGAATAATAACTTTATTAATTTAATAAGAAGGCCGAAAAAATGTCAAAAGAAATCTTGATTACCAGAGGACAGGTAGTAATAGTTGATGAACAAGATTATGAGGAATTATCAAAACATAAATGGTATTTGATAGATGGTTTTGCTGCCAGAACAATCAAGAAAGATGGCAAAAGAACCACAGTTTATATGCACAGAGTGATTATGGACGCTCCTATGGGTGTATCTGTTTATCATATTAATCACAACAAACTAGATAATCGACGAGAGAATTTACGCCTAGTCAAAGGAAGTGCGCGAATGCACAGGAGACCTAGCGTCAAACATTCATCTAAATATCGGGGAGTGTACTGGTGTAAAGATAAACGAAAATGGATTGCTGAAATCAAAGTGTACAAAAAACAAATACGTTTAGGTCGCTTTGATGTAGAAAAAGATGCGGCTGTTGCTTATGACGAAGCAGCAAGAAAATATTACGGGTCCCTAGCCAGAACTAATTTTACCATGAATAATATAGAAGTAGTAGAAGATCCCTCAATGTAACTTCAGAAAGATTATTAATAATGATGCAGTATCGACGCTTTGGGCGAACAGAATTACCAATGCCAGTATTTTCCTGCGGTGGAATGAGGTATCAATATAAATGGCAAGATGTGCCAAAAAATCAAATCCCACCAAATAATCAACAAAACTTAGAAAATACAATTCGTCGCTCCCTAGAATGCGGAATTAACCACATAGAAACCGCTCGTGGTTATGGTACATCCGAGATGCAGCTTGGAGAAATTTTACCCAAGCTACCACGGGAAAAACTGATTGTCCAGACAAAAGTTAGCCCAAGCGCCGATCCTCAAGAATTCCAAAGTAAGTTACAGCAGTCGCTCCAATTTTTGCAACTAGAATATATTGATTTGCTAGGCATACATGGGATTAATACATTAGAACTACTCCATTACTCAATTAGGCCAGGAGGTTGTCTGGATGTGGCGAGAAAATTACAAATACAGGGCAAAGTCAGATTTATTGGTTTTTCTACTCACGGGCCGACTGATGTCATAGTTAAAACTATAGAAACAAATGAATTTGACTATGTTAACTTACACTGGTACTACATTAATCAAAATAATTTGCCAGCAATAGAGGCTGCTAATCGCTTTGATATGGGAGTATTTATTATTAGCCCCTCTGATAAAGGAGGTAAACTGTATCAACCACCACAGAAATTATTAGATTTATGCTCTCCACTCAGCCCGATAGTATTTAACGATCTATTTTGTTTGAGTCATCCTCAAGTGCATACATTGAGTGTGGGTGCATCACAACCAACAGATTTTGACGAACATCTCAAAACAATTGAATTGTTAGATCGAGCTGATGAGATATTACCATCAATATTGGCAAGACTAGAGCAAGAAGCGATCGCTCAACTAGGAGAAAATTGGTTCAAAACCTGGGACATTGGTTTGCCCTCTCTAGAAGAGACTCCTGGAAATATCAATATCCCTGTGATTTTATGGTTAAGAAATCTAGCGATCGCCTACGATATGGTCGAATACAGTAAAATGCGCTATAACTTATTGGGTAATGGTAGCCACTGGTTTCCTGGTGCAAATGCTGAAGAATTAGAAAAATATGACCTGAGCAAATGCCTGGCCAATAGTCCCCATGCCGAAAAAATTCCGGATATTCTTCAAGATGCTCATAAATTATTAGGAGGAAAGCCAGTGGAACGTTTGTCTAAAAGTTAAAAATTAGTTTATTTATAGCAGTTTATTTTGATTGTGTAAAAAATATTTTGGAATTAATATCGGAGTAAGTAAAAGTGCTAATAGTTTTAGACTTGAATTAGTTATCTATAATTTTAAATTTTTGACCAAAAAAGATGGTTTCTAGTCTCTCTTTTCCAGGCTATGAAAAAAGTAAACTTTAGTATTTCAAGCCTTTGACCTTAGCGGTCGGTACTGAATAACTGAAATGACAAATTCTTTACTGATTACCGAATAATTAAGGTTTAAAGGCTCTCCTTTAAAGGAGAAACAAGCGGTCGTTAGCGCAGCTTCCCGTAGGGTGGGATGGCGATATTCGGAGCGGCTCTGTCACTCTTCGGGTCTCCTCGCTGGCCGACCATCGACCAAGAGAGAAAAAATTTTCCTTTAAGTCGATCCTCTTCTTTTCAAGGAGAGGTAATAATTAATAATTAATAATTAATTGTTAAATATATCCATATATAATTAAAATTTGATAGTCTCAAGAAAATCTATGTCGTATGAACATATTTTTAACAGTCAAGTAAAATGTTCAGAGGAATTAACCCCTAATGAAGCTATCTTTGCTATTGGTTTAATGGTCATGGCAGTTGATGGTGATATTGATATGAATGAAGTAGAAGTTTTAGAGGGTTTTTTACTAAGAAAAGGATTTAACGCTAAAGAAGTTGATGCAGCTAGAGAAAAAGTTTTAAGGATTATTCGTACAGAAAAAAACGAAGCATTATTTTCGGCAGCGAAACAAGCACTTCAAGATGAAAAAGAAATAGAAAATGCTTTTGATTTAGCAGTAAAAATTGCAATAGCAGATGATAAAGTAACAGAAGAAGAAAATAGTTTTGTGCTGGAGTTAGCTAGTACTCTAAAAATTAGTCAGCAAAAGGTGAATAAAATAGTTGCAGATGCAACAAAGTATTATCGTAATTCTGAAAAATTAATTGAAAAAATAGAGGAAATTTTATCAGAATTACCTATAGGATCTAAATACGAAGGCTATATTAATTCAACTACAGGTTTAAGATCGCTAAATATAAAAATCCGCACCCCAGATAACGAGTTAGTTATACTTAATATTGATGAAACTCGAGATGAAGCTCAAATAGAAATGGAATTGGAAGAAGCTCCACCTTGGATGCTCTAAATGCGGACATGATATTATTCCCTCTTCATTAATTGCGAGCAAGATGCTCGCACTATTTATTATGCTGATGCTACTGAACTTGAAATAACATTATGTCCACTGAGCTTGGAATAATATCATGTCTGTTGCCCTGTGTTTGTGTAAAAACTCAAGATATATAGCAACCGACTTGTTGGTGTTTTACAATTAGTGCGAGCATCTTGCTCGCGTCGTAAATCATCATAATTACCCGATGTTCTAACTATAGTAGCGACTGATATATCTACCCTAAATTTGTCGTAAATCATCATAATTAGGGTTTGCGGAATAAAGTATTCTGGTAGGAGTCAGAAGTAAGGAAAAATGGGGAATTTAGATGAGGTAGGAGTAAGAATTGTCCCTCAATTTCCCTCTTTTCAGAAGCTCTCTACTATGCAATATCTATACTACCGAATTGGAAATAGCTTGACGTTGAGCTACAAATAACTCTTGAATTCCTGCTTCTGCTAAATCTAAAATTTGATTAAGTTGAGTACGACTAAAGCTACCTGTTTCTGCCGTTCCCTGAACTTCAATTAAAGCAGGTTTATCATTCATCACCACATTAAAATCAATTTCTGCCGCTACATCTTCAGTGTAATTCAAATCCAAAAATTCTTTCCCCTCCAATAACCCTACTGACACAGCAGCAACCTGATGCAAAATAGGCGATCGCTCCAACTCTCCTTGCTGCATCAACTTATTAATAGCATTCGCCACTGCTACAAACCCCCCAGTAATAGAAGTAGTACGAGTACCCGCATCTGCTTGCAAAACATCAGCATCTACAATAATAGTGCGTTCCCCTAATAAATTCATATCCAGAGATGCTCTCAAACTACGTCCGATCAACCTTTGAATTTCTTGAGTGCGTCCAGAAAGTTTCATAAATTCTCTTTGTTGGCGTTGGGGAGTTGCACCAGGTAACATTCTATATTCAGCAGTTAACCAACCTTGTCCCGTGTCTGCCAAAAACTTAGGTACTCCTGGTTGGATAGTGACAGTGCAAAGTACCTTTGTCTCGCCACACTTAGTTAAAACAGAACTGGTAGCAAATTTAGTATAATCTAATTCAAAACTGACAGGACGCAATTGCTCTGGTTGTCTGCCATCAGGACGTTGCCAAGACATAGATATCTATAAAATTGATTAATTAATAAACTACTGAGAATTACTGAAAAATTCGGGGTTGCACATTATGGAATGATATTGCCAAAAATTGGTTTAGATTTTGACTAAAAATAACCATTAATTAATCATTCTAGCAATTGATTAATCCACAATCCAATTCTATCAAAAATATCAAATCATTCGTCACTGTGCAACGCCAAATAATATGGTAGTCCTATATATATTGTATCCTTCATCACAACT
>NZ_JAAHGU010000036.1:0-6219 GCF_010692685.1 Okeania sp. SIO2F5
AAATAGTCTATCGACCTTACAAACCAGCAAGTTGTGGCGCTCATCTGTGGATTAATACTTTTGATTCTGTGCAATTTATAGATACTAAATCGAATCCAGCTACCGCAAGGCAACCCAGCAAACAAATCTACATATAGTTCATTTCTATCTTAGGGTGGAAAAAAGTGCCCGGTTTGAGTCTAGAACGCTGAAAAAGCTTACTGGGTGACCAGTGTTTAAGGCTTTTGGGCATCACTACCGTTCTACCCAACTTATATTGACTTTTGATAACTTTTCTGCTAGGAGTTAAAAGTTAACGAAATATTGATTATGCATAACTAATGAGCGATCGCGAGATACCGAAAATTGATAAGAAGGGTCTCAGGGAATTTGGTCTAATAGTGGGTGGTGTTTTTGGCGGTTTATTCGGTCTATTACTACCGTTACTCCACAGACATTGGCCTCCTCCTGCATGGCCTTGGATAATTGCTACTCCTCTATTGGTATTGGCAATTGTTTCACCCCCAACTTTGGGACCTGTTTATAAGTTTTGGATGCGGGTGGGAATTTTCCTGAGTAAAATAATGACTCCCCTATGGATGGGGTTAGTATTTTATCTTGTAGTTATGCCAATGGGTTTGATTATGCGAATGTTTAAAAAAGACCCAATGGAACGACAATTGAATACTGAAACTTCAACTTATCGGGTGATGAGTCAATTAAAAACTAGAGAAAGTATGGAGCGACCTTTTTAAATGTTTGAAGGAATATTAGACTTTCTCAAAGACCTTTGGGGTTTTATGGGAGAGCGGAAAAAATATTGGTTATTACCTTTGATTATTACTTTAGTTTTGTTAGGAGCTTTGATTGTTCTGAGTCAATCTTCTGTAATTGCACCGTTTATTTATACTTTGTTTTAATTTGACGTTTAAAAAAGCGGTCAGCGGTCAGCAGTCAGCAGTCAGCAGTAAACGTTTAGAAGGGGACTGTTACTCTTCCACGCACCTTTCGGTTTATAGAAACTGGGGATTTAAACCAGAGCTTCTAAAAGCTGTTAACGGAGTTCCTCTGCAAGAGGCTAGCTGTTTGCGGAGCATTCCGGTATGGAAATGGTAAAAGCTAATAGCTAGTTAACTTTACATTTCTAGCAGAAGGTTTTAGTTACAGGTACTAATAACTGTTAACTGATAACTGATAACTGAAAAGTTGGGTTTATCCCCAGGATAAACTCTGCTAATTTTCCTCAACCCAATCTACAGGATCAAAATACAAAAAAATTATAGCTGAGAGGATGATTAAACTAAAAACTTTGGTGGTAAATTTAGGTATGATTTTCGCCAGTTTATTTGTTGGGATAGCGATCGCTGAAGTAGGAGCAAGAATTGCTGGTTTGGAGGGTTTAAAAAAAATGTCGGAAAGTACCCATGCAGAATTTTATCCTACATTTCATACTATTCCTCATCCGGTTAGAGGTTGGGAATATAGAGGTAATGTTTCTGGTTGGTGGACGAGCGAAGGAAAGGCTTATTTAGAGTTTAATAGTCATGGTCTTAGAGGACCGGAAATTACTAAAGCAAAACCAGAAAATACTCTAAGAATTGCTGTACTTGGGGATTCTTTTACTTCAGCAGTGCAGGTTTCTTATCAGCAAACTTTTGTGGCAGTAATGCAGAAGGAATTGGGAAAATGTACTAATTTAGAAAGTCAAAAAGTAGAGGTAATTAATTTTGGAGTGGATGGTTATGGAACTGCCCAACAATTATTAACTCTCCGAGAAAAAGTATGGGATTTTCAGCCGGATATTGTGCTTTTAGCTTTTTTTATTGGCAATGATGTTACTGATAATTCTCGACAGTTAGAAAATAATCATTATCGACCTTTTTTTGTTTATGAAAATGGGAAGTTAGAATTAGATTTATCTTTTAGAGAACTAACTATTAGTCAAGCAAACCGCTACATGATTACTACAGTCGATAAATTACCAACTTGGCTAGTAAATAATGTCAGAATTTTACAAATTATCAAAAAAGTAGAGGCAGATCAAAGGAAGAGAAATGCTGCCAGACATTTTGAAAATTTACAAGCTAATAATTTTAGAGAACCGCCAAATTCTGCTTGGCAAGAAGCTTGGAAAATTACTGATGAACTAATCGGAACTATGGCAAAAGAAGTACAAGAAAAAGGTGCAGAATTTAAAGTAGCTAAAGTGATGACTCCGATGCGAGTTCATCCAAATCAAGAATGGCGAGAAGGGTATATGAAAATTATGAATATTCAAGACTGGTCATATCCGACAAAAAGACTGCAAAATTTAGGAGAAACTTATAATTTTTCTGTGATTGATTTAGTCGAACCTTTTGATGATTATGTTCGGGAAAATCCGGTTTGTGTTCATGGGTTTAAAAATACGACAATGTGTACGGGACATTGGAATGCTACAGGGCATAAATTAGCAGGAGAAATTATTGCTGAAAATTTATGTAAAAGGTTATAGCGCTACGCGCTACGCGCAAGTTAAAAGTTAAAAGTTAAAAGTTAAAAGTTATAAAGTCAAAAGTTAAAAGTCAAAAGTTAAAAGTCAAAAGTAATCCCTGTCTAGGTTTGAGCATTTATAAATTTCCTAACCTTTGCTTCGACTGCTATATAGGGGAGTGTGGGAAGTGTGGGGAGTGTGAGGAGAGAGGGGGGTAGTAAACAGCTAATGAGGGTTTGCTTATGGAAGTCTTTTAGTAGGGGTAGGAGACAGGAGACAGGAGACAGATTTCAGTATAGTAAGCATTTCATATAAACCCGGAATAATATGCTTTATTTATACTGACAATACCAGATTTTATAGAACCCCTGAGTGGCATCTCTAAAAATTTAGGCGTACGCTCTTATTACTTAACTTAAGCATATATCTTTTCCTGAAAATACATTTCCAATCATCAAAAATAAAATCAATTATTGTAGATAAATCATCAATTATTTCCCCCATACTCCCTACTCCCTACTCCCTACTCCCTCTTTTCTGGAGAGAGCTAAAAGATACGGTTAAGGGTTCTATATAATTCCCATTTCTCCTGACTCCTGACTCCTACCCTTACCAAAAGACTTTTTATTAACTAATAAATCTCCAATTTAATGAAAAAACTCAAGAATTTAGCTATCAATTTAGGATTAACATTGGGTACATTAATATTTACTCTGACAGTAAGTGAAATAGGATTAAGAATAGCAGGAATTGAGCATCCGGCGCTAAAAATAGATGGAGATCAAAATCCTCTCCATTCTTTCAAAGATATGTACAGAGGTTGGGGAGGAAAACCTAATGGCAAAGCATTTTGGCAGGAAGAGGGTATCCCTTCTGAAATAAAAATGAATAGTGGAGGATTTCGCGATTATGAACGGAGTAAAAATAAACCAGAAAATGGATTGAGAATTGCTTTATTGGGAGATTCTTTTACAGAAGCACTTAATGTCAAATTAGAAGATACTTATGGTGCAATAATGGCAGAAAAACTACAACAATGCCCTGTGTTGAAAAACCGAAAAGTAGAAGTAATTAATTTTGGGGTAAATGGTTATGGAACAGCACAACAATTAATGACTTTAAGGCATCATGTTTGGGATTATCAACCAGATTTAGTCATATTAGCTTTTTATCCAGGTAACGATCTTAGTAACAATTATCGCGGTCTAGAACATGACCATTTACGCCCTTATTTTGTTTACCAATATGGGCAACTCGTGGCAGATATGTCATTCCGAAATTTGAAGTTTTGGCAGAGAAATCGTTATGCTTTTTCTATGGTAGATTTTTTGCCATATTGGTTAATAAAAAATTCTCGAATTCTACAGTTAATTAGAAAGGTAGATATTGATGCTAAACGCCGTCAGTATAATCGGGATTACAATGCAATTAATATAGATTTTTATAAAGAACCAAAACCCAATTCTGATTGGGAAAAAGCTTGGGATGTAACTGAGGGTTTAATTAAGTTAATGCGAGATGAAGTATATGAAAAAAAGGCAGATTTTATGCTGATAACAGTTAGTCATTCTTCTCAAGTACTTCCCGATGTTCAAGAGCGCGATAACTTGAAAAAAATTTTAAATGTGTCAAATTTATTTTACCCAGATATTAGACTAAAAAATTTTGGGAAAGAGGAAAATATACCAGTTTATAATTTAGCTGGACCTATTTGGGATGAGGCTAAAAAAACAGGTAAGTGTTTACATGGTTTTGATAATGCACTCCCCTGTGGAGGTCATTGGAATGTAGAAGGTCATAAATTGGTAGGGGAAATAATGGGAAATTATTTGTGCGAGAAATATGGCGGTTAGGAGTCAGGAGTTAGGAGTTAGAAGTCAGAATTTTATATCAAATTCATGATGATTAGTTACTTTATTGCCACTGAAACGAAGTGGAAGGAAGCAATTTTAGGGGTGGTGCGAGATTGCTTCCTATTGTCGCAATGACGACTTTTGTACAAAATTCGCGATCGCTCAGACAAATATACTATTTTTAGTTGAATAAAAAGTCATGCGTAGGTACGAACAAACCCCAACAACATTTATAATATCACAGAAATTGTGAGGGTGGAACCGAAAATCCTTTGAGCCACCGATTTTTTCATGAGCTTCATAAAATGAAACTGTTTGTGGTTTTCTACTGAGGAGAGATAGAAGGTAAAGATTTGATGATGGGAAAAACAAGCATTTCTATGAGCTTCACAAAATGACAATATTTCTAGTATTTCTCCTGGGAAAAAAGCCTGAATATTTGATTGTGTCTCAGTCAGGAATTTTAGTTGAATAAAAAGTCATGCGTAGGTACGAACAACCCCTAATAACATTTATAATATCACAAAAATTGTGAGGGTGGAACCGAAAATCCTTTGAGCCGCCGATTTTTTCATGAGCTTCATAAAATGAAAATGTTTGTGATTTTCCACCCTAGGAGAGATAGATGGAAAGATTTAATGATGGGAAAAATCTGATTCTAATCTTAAAAGTAGGAGAGTAAGGGAGTATAGCGCTACGCGCAAGTCAGAAGTTAGAAGTCACAAGTCAGAAGTAATCCCTAATTGAGTTTGAGGATTTATCAATATCCTAACCTATTTGCGTAGTGCTATATTTTTCAATCTTTTTCCTGTATTGCCTCTATTCCACTGCCGACTTGTAACTCAAAAATTTTTACGTGGGCAATAGACAGCTAGTGCTTAACACCCTAAACTATCGAGACGAGTTTGTTGGTTTCTGGGCACTTGCTGCTGGTACAGATGGTTTAGTTTAGGAGAAGAGAAACAAAATTTAAGGCTTTAAACCTTTTATCAAAGAATTGTAGGGATGTTCTGTGGAAAGTCCCTACATTTTTTTTCATGCTTATCTATATATATGTATGGTTTGCTGATTAACGATCAAAGCATTGACAGATAAAGGTTTTAGCCTTCTGAGATTCCCAAGGAGTGCGCTTGTTTTAGTCTAAAACGCTCAAAAAGGAGCGTATTTTACGCTCATAGTTGGGCAGAACAATCTTGGGACAATTGTTACTCCTACCTCCTCACTCATTCCCATTTCTCCCCTCCTGGGAGGGGTTAGGGGTGGGTTGTCTCCTACCCCTACTAAAAGACTTTTGAGCGCAAACCCTATGTATGTGGATATAATCCGGCTGAAAAGTGGTCATTGGGACGATAGGAAGTAATCTCAGGGATTTTCAAGATTGCTTCCTTCCACTCAGTTCTAGCCACAATGACCTACAATAACTAATTATTAAAATTTGATATGAGTGAAAAAAGTTTCTCTACTGTATCTCCATAAATTAGAAAATTACCCCAATTGTTTATACTTTCAGATACTATATGTAACTTGGTTTTTAACTTAACTTATTGTCAATACTAAAACTAAGAATAATCTCTTGCTCAACTAACCTAAATATAATGAAAAAACTTCAGAATTTAGCCATCAATTTAGGATTAACAGTCAGCACATTAATATTTGCTGTAACAGTAGGTGAAATAGGTCTAAGAATAGCAAAAATAGAAACTCCTCGACCACCAAGAGAAGACTCTAATCAAGAACTTTTATATACAGCAAAAGATCCAAATCGAGGTTGGGCAGGAAATCCTAACGCTACAGCATTTTGGACAGGAGAAGGTATACCTTCAGAATTAAAAATGAATAGTGGAGGGTTTCGTGATTATGAACGTAGTAAAACTCAACCTGAAAATGGATTAAGAATAGCTTTATTAGGAGATT
>NZ_JAAHGU010000036.1:6319-37040 GCF_010692685.1 Okeania sp. SIO2F5
GCTACAGCATTTTGGACAGGAGAAGGTATACCTTCAGAATTAAAAATGAATAGTGGAGGGTTTCGTGATTATGAACGTAGTAAAACTCAACCTGAAAATGGATTAAGAATAGCTTTATTAGGAGATTCTTTTACAGAAGCAATTCATGTCAAATTGGAGGATACTTATGGTGCAATTATAGAGCAAAGATTACAACAGTGTCCTGTATTAAAAGACCGGAAAGTTGAGGTAATGAATTTTGGTGTACAGGGTTATGGAACAGCTCAAGAATTAATGACTTTAAGACATCATGTTTGGGATTATGTACCAGATTTAGTAATATTAGCTTTTTATGCTGGTAATGACCTCCGCAATAATTATCGCGCTTTAGAACACGATCATCTCAGACCTTATTTTGTTTACAAAGATGGTCAACTTGTTGAAGATATGTCATTCCGCGATTTAAATTTTTGGGAGAGAGACCGTTATAACTTTTCTATAGTAGATTCATTGCCATTTTGGTCTGTGCAAAATTCTCGGATTTTACAACTAATTAGAAAGGTAGATATTGATGCTAAACGCCGTCAGTTTGAAAAAGATTATAGTGAAATTAATCTAGCTTTTTACAAGGAACCACAATCAAATTCGGATTGGGAAGAAACTTGGAAAGTCACTGAAGGTTTAATTAAACTAATGAGAGATGAAGTATACGATCGAGGGGTAGATTTTATGCTAATAACAGTCAGTGACTCTTATCAAGTTTTACCGGATATTCAAAAGCGTGATGGATTTAGAAAATCTTTGAATGTGCCAAATTTATTCTATCCAGATATCAGATTAAAAAATTTTGGTAAGGAAGAAAATATGCCAGTGTATAATTTAGCCGGACCTATTTGGGAGGAAGCGAAAAAAACTGGTAAATGTTTGCATGGTTTTGATAATGCGGTTCCTTGTGGAGGTCATTGGAATATAGCAGGTCATAAATTTGTCGGGGAAATAATGGGAAATTATTTGTGTGAACAATATACTACTCGATTAAGCAAAGAAGGTAAAAGGGAAACCCTCTAATATCGTTTCACGGAAGTCAGAAGTCAAAAGTTAGATTTAATAGGCTAAAAATTTTGACAATACAGTAGTTTCAGGCAATTATTTGACACTTAAAGGAATGAAGCTATTTGTGACATCCTTAAAGTGAATTGGTATAAATTTATTTATCTTTTCTTTTGTGGGTTTAATACCCCACCGTCTACAGAATGCTTAAAATTGTTTGGGTTTGAATACCGATGTAATTAGAGCTTCTGCCTTCTGCCTTTCCTACGCAATGCTGGGCAAACAGCACAGATCGCCTCCAGAATGTAGGACGCACATCTGACAGTCAATCATTTTTGATTTGTAATTGTTTTAGGATTTTGTAACTGGTCAGTTATTTCCGCCATCCTGCAATAGCTGCCTTCTTCAAGGAATTTGTTAAGGATGCTTTATACCAAAGCACTTTGTTTCTCAAAATAATTCTTTTTTTTGGCTTTTCATAAATTAAAATACTTGCTGGAAAAAAAAATTTTATTGGTAATCGAAAAAAGTTTCAGTAAGTTTAAAAATTAATATAGCATTTTTCTACAGACACGAAGTACTTATGTTTATGGTTTTAGGGAATAGGTAGTAAGAAAGATGGGGAGACAGAATAGGAAACAAACAAAAAATCTTTACCGTTGGCCGTACCAAATCGATCTCCGAATATGCTGTAATTAATAATTAAAAATTATTTTTGGCTCTCTCTTGAAAATGGATGGGATTGGCGAATAGGATTTCTTCTTTAAGTAAGAAGATTTATAGCAGTGGAAGGAAAAGTGAAGACATATCAAAAGCTGAAAACTCAGACAAAGCAATATTTTTCCTTCTGCCTTCTGCCTTCTGCCTTCTGCCTTCTTCCTTCTTCCTTCTTTCTTCTTCCTTCTGCTATAAACCTTAATTATTTGGTAAATAAAAATTCAGCAATGCCATGAAAAATTTTAAATGGATGCAGGGAATCAAAACAGGATTCAGTCTAGTTACGATTAACTTAGTTTTAGGATTTATAGGATTAGAGATTGTATCATTAGGTTTTTATTATTTTCAGGAAAATCGACTATTTTATACGAGAGAAAGTACTATTTCCAAAGTAAGAGAAGACCTGGAAAAAACTGGAACTAGACTGGGTGCAAATTTAGATAATGAATCAATATTAGAGCGAATACATCCGTTTTTTGGCTATGTGCTAAAAGCAGGAAGTTTTACCCATGAAGAGTCGGGAATAAGAATTAATAATTATGGTTTTGTCTCTCAGTACAATTATCCTTTTGTTAAAAGTAATAAGAATCAATTTATTATTGGTATTTTTGGCGGTTCAGTTGCGAATAATTTTGCCGTTGGTCTGAACATTAATCAATCCAGAGGTAATGAAGAATTTATCAATAACTTAAAAAGTATACCTGAGTTAGTAGATAAAGAAATAATCATCCTATGTTTTTCGGGGGGAGGTTATAAACAACCACAGCAATTATTGATTTTAAATTATTTTCTTTCTATCGGCCAAGAATTTGATATGGTCATCAATATAGATGGTTTTAATGAAGTAGCTCTATCTCATCAAAATAATCAAGCAAAAATAGAATTAACTCTACCAAGCATACAACATATTTTACCTTTAACAAGGTTAGCTAGTGATGATTTGTCTGTAATGAAAGCAATTGTTAAAATTAGCGAACTGAAACAGAATTTATCAACTGCTATTAATAAGTTAGAAAGTTGTCAACTAGCTTCGTGCCATAGTTTGAGAAGTTTGCAAGTCAAAGGATTATTAGAAAGCTATCAAAAAGAGATTATTAAATATGATCGACAGATAGCTCGAAATTCTCAAAACCTTGATAGTGACAGTCTAGTACATTTGAAGAAGATGCCTGAAGTATTAGAATATGAGGTAGCTTTTGAGAAGATAGCAGAAAATTGGTATGAATCATCACTAACAATGAATCAGATTTTAGCCGAGAGAAATAAATGGTATTTTCATTTTATTCAACCTAATCAATATTATCCGACTGAAAGAGTTTTTAGCCCGGCAGAAAAAGTTCTAATTATTGAAGGAAATCCTTATTCAATAGGAGTAAAAAAAGGTTACCCAATGTTATTTTCTAAAATTAATAACTTACGAAAAGCCAACGTAAATATATTTAATGGTGTGAATATTTTTGATGAAGAAAAAGAAGTAGTTTATCGAGATGCTTGCTGCCACTATAATTTTGTTGGAGACACAATTTTAGAAAGGTTTGTTGCTAATTCCATCAAAAATGTAATGGAGAATCAAGATAAAAATTAGAGTAATATAACAGTTGAAGGGTAAACATTTCCTGCGAAATGCTGCGCAAACAGCGGTCAGCTATCAGCTTCATTACCTTTAGTTGACAACTAAAACTCGTCGTTCTTGTGCTTCAATTCTCTGGTTGAAAATGTAGTATAGCTTAAGCGAATGCTTGCTTCATTTATTAAAAATATCAGAGCTAACTGTTAATAGGTGAATGCTTACTTTGAAGGAAAGGAAACTGAGATACCAAAAGATTAAAGCTCAGACAACGTTAGATTTTTCCAACTTCAGTCCTTCTTCCTTCTGCTGTATTATCTGGCTTAAAATTGAAAGTTAGTTAATATGAAATATCAAAAAGAATACTATGAATAATTTCCCTGCTTAAAAGACTTTACCTAGAAATGTCGATTTGAATAAAAACAGGATTTGACTCTAACTAAATGATATATAGACTATTCCTACTAAACATCCCCAATAATAAAAAATAAAATCAATTATTCCACTCTTATTCATCAATTCTTTCTCCCTGCTCCCTGCTTCCTACTCCCTATGCGTGGAGGAGGTGTCTACTGATACCATTTCTCTGTAAACAATAAACTTAATAATTGTTGCTCAGACCTGATTAAGCTGACTATTCTCATCTTTATATTAAATGGAACTTCATAGAGAAATAGAGAAATGGTATGACTCGGTCCTCTTGTAAACAGTCTAATTATTACTCTGCTGATTAAATCTAAAAGCATTGACATATAAAGACAAGTGCCTTTTTGGGGCCTTTAAAAAGTGCATGGTATCACGTCTAAAACGCTCATGCATGGAGCGTATTTTAGGCACATAGTTGGGCAGAAAAATCACTCTTATACCAATTTCATAAAATATTGCAAAGCGTGACGAAACAGGGAACAGAGAACAGGGAACAGGGAAAGAAAAACATAAATATTAAAGAGGAAAAAAGGTGGAAATTTTAGAATTTATGGAATTTATAATTTTTTCTTTTATGAATAAATCACAAATTAAGATGTAACTGCCTTTTTTGAATTTGGTATTACAATTCTTACTCCTACCTCCTCGCTCATTCCCATTTCTTCTGTCTCCTGTCTCCTACCCCAGCAAAAAGACTTTCCATGCGCAAACCCTAAGTATTTGTAGCAAAAATTTTAGTATTTCATATAAGTAGAGAAAATGAAAAAGCGACAAAATTTAGCAGTAAATATAGGAATAACAATAGTTACATTTATATTTGCTGTGATAGTGGGAGAAGTAGGATTAAGAATATTAGGAATTGCACATCCCCCACCACCTAGAACAGATGAAAAATCAGAAAATAAATCTCTATATACTACTAAAGATCCAAATCGAGGTTGGGCAGGAAATCCTAATGCTACAGCATTTTGGACAGGAGAAGGTATACCTTCAGAATTAAAAATGAATAGTGGAGGGTTTCGTGATTATGAACGTAGTAAAACTCAACCTGAAAATGGATTAAGAATAGCTTTATTAGGAGATTCTTTTACAGAAGCAATTCATGTCAAATTGGAGGATACTTATGGTGCAATTATAGAGCAAAGATTACAACAGTGTCCTGTATTAAAAGACCGGAAAGTTGAGGTAATGAATTTTGGTGTACAGGGTTATGGAACAGCTCAAGAATTAATGACTTTAAGGCATCATGTTTGGGATTATGCACCAGATTTAGTCATATTAGCTTTTTATGCTGGTAATGACCTCCGTAATAATTATCGTCCTCTAGACCACGACCATCTCAGACCTTATTTTGTCTATAAAAATGGTCAGTTAGAGTTAGATATGTCATTCCAGACAATGAAACCTTGGTCAAGAGGTCGTTATGTTTTTTCAATGGTTGATATATTACCAATTTGGTTAGTGAGAAATTTTCGGATTTTACAGTTAATTAGAAAAGTTGATATGGATGCTAAACCACGTCAATTTTTAAATGATTATGGCAAAACTATTGTTTCTTTTTATCGAGAACCTGAATCAAATTCTGACTGGGATAAAGCTTGGAAAGTAACGGAAGATTTAATTAGGTTAATGAGGGATGAAGTCTATGAAAAGAATAGAGATTTTATGTTAATAGCAGTTAGTGATTCTCATCAGGTGCATCCCAGTTTAGAACACCGTGAAAAATTTAAAAATTCTCATAATTTATCAGATTTATATTATCCAGACCGGAGAATAGAAGCGTTTGGCAAACAAGAAAATATTCCGGTTTATATTTTATCTGGACCATTAGTAGATGAAGCGCAAAAAACAGGCAAGTGTTTATATGGATTTGATAATGCTGAACCTTGTGGAGGTCATTGGAATATAGAAGGTCATAAATTGGTAGGGGAAATAATGTCAAATTATTTGTGCGAAATGTATGATTTCACAGAAGTTAGGAGTCAGGAGTTAGGATTCAGGAGTCAGTAGGTAGAAAGGAGTTTTTCAGTGACTTTAGAGTTAAAAATAGGTATAATTTGCCACTATTGTTTTGGGTGAAAATTTACCACTAAGTACCTAGACAGAATTAATTGTACATTTTTGATTGCTCTGTCGTAGAGTCATAAAAGGATGCCAAATAAATTTATATACAAATAATTTTGTCTACCTACTTATAGCGTTTCTTAGCCTAATGAGATACACCTATCTTTATTTGTCTTCTGTTTCCTGTTCCTTAAAACCAAGGAATGCGCGTACCTCACGCTTCTTGGAAATTGCTATAGTTGAATTTCATACATCAAATCAGCAACGCCAAAATTAAAATTTATAATACCAAATTGGTAAATGGTTGCTACAAATAGCGAGGGTACTTCTTAGAAGTAAACCCACCCCTAACCCCTCCGGTGGAGGGGAAGTCAGGAGTCAGAATGAATGGTTTCAATACCAGTTTTTAGGTCATAAATTCTCTTTTCTGTCAAAGGGACATTTCCTGTAAAGCCTTTTAATCACACTTACTATTCGTAACATTCTTTTTTCAAAATGGTATAATAATTAAAATTAACCATCAGAGAATTTATTGGATAACTGAAACATTAGTCAGATTATTATTTTATCAACAATAAGACTTGATATTTTGACCGAAAATTATGGTCAATAGCCTCCCCTTTTAAGATGATAAAAAGTGGTCGACGGAATGACTGGTGTAAAATTCAAATGATACCTGATACCGAAAAAAATCTATCTATAAATCAACAGGATAAAGTAATGCTATACTTAGGTAAAATTTCAGTTATTAAGTAATTAAAAATATCTGAATCACTTTTTTGCTAATTTTAGCCAAGTTAATGTTTATTATTCTTGTGTTTAATTCTCCCTATACGGACGTTACATACAACTACTACTCCCCCTCCTGGGAGAGGGGTTAGGGGTGAGTCCCCTACTCAAGAAAATGTAGAAAAGTTTTTCAGAAATGCTATAAGATCAAAATTCATAAGATATGGAACCATTAGATAAGCTTTTGAGATTACAGAATTGCCAAAAAAAATCCTTAACTGAACTGTATCTATCTATAGACTTATCGTAAGCATTTCCTGCGGAATGCTGCGCAAACAGCTATTAGCATTCAGCTATCAGCTTTTTAACGAATGAAGCAAGCATTTGCTTAACTTCTACTACATTTTTAAACAAAGAATTGAAGCACAAAAACAACGAGCTTAAATTGTCCACGAATACCAGTTTTATATGAGGTTGCATAGAATTATGAAATTCATTAAATCGATCTATTTCTATCTACTCCTTTCTGTAGTCAATTATGCTTGAAATATTATTCTATGCAGCTTCATTTCAATTTGATATAAAGGTAATAAAGCTGATAGCTGACTGCTGAATGCTTACTACTTATCTACTTTCTTTCTTCCTTTTTCCCTCTTCCTTCTTCCTTCTTCAAAAAGTCCTTAACTGAACTGTATCGATCTCTAAATATATCTTCTATAAAATGACTATGAAAAAACTGGGTATGTTCAAAGATTCCAAAGAACTATGGAAAATTATTTTGATTAACATAATTTTGCTATTTATCTTTTTGGAATTAGGTTCTTTGGCTTGGTATTTTATCAGGTATAAGCAATTTTTCTACACGAGAGAAAAGGTGGCAAAAACCAATCAAGAGGAAGAACAAGAAAATCAAGCAGAAAATGAAAATAATAATGCTAATGTCAATACCAATATGATGGGAATAAATTTAGCAGGAATTAGGTTAGAAGATTCTGTAATAGAAAGACTGCATCCTTACTTTGGCTATGTTCAAAAACCAGGACCAGATTTTCGAGAAGGGTTTAAATACAATGCTGCTGGTTTTATTTCTCCTTATGATTATCCCTATCAAAAAAAGAGTGATAATCAATATATAATCGGAGTTTTTGGTGGTTCAGTTGCCTCTAACTATTCAATATATGAAATTCAGAATCAAATTTTGGTCAATAAATTAAAGCAAGTTCCAGAACTTAAAGATAAGGAATTTATTATCTTGTCTTTTGCCACAGGAGGCTATAAACAACCGCAACAATTAATACTATTAAACTACTTTCTCTCCATCGGTCAAGAATTTGATATGCTCATCAATATAGATGGGTTTAATGAGGTAATTTTGGCAAAAGCAAACAATAAAAATAATATTGATATTATGATGCCAAGTACCAATCATGTTGTGCCGTTAACCAACATAGCTAATAATAGTCTCTCGACAAAATCTATTAGAGCAATGTTAAAAATTAACGACAGTAAAGATAAATTGAAAGATGCTTTAGAAACTTTAGATAAGTGTCAAGTAGCTTACTGTTATGCCTTGACATCAATTTATGTACAAAATCTAGCAACGACCTATCGTAAAAATGTCAAAATATTTGATAAAGAAAGAAAAAAAGCAGCTCAACAAGCTGCGGGAGAAACTGAAGCTAGTATCGTTTATTTCTATGCACAATCTCCTCAACTAGAAAAATCAGAATTATATGAGACTATGGCAGAACATTGGAAAAAAGCCTCCATAATGATCAAGCAAATTGCTGCTAATAATAATATTTTATATTTTCATATTCTACAGCCAAATCAATATTACCCTACCAATAGAATTTACAGTGAAGCAGAAAAGAAAATTGCTTTTGATTCTGATACTCCTTTTAAAGAAGCAACAGAATTGGGGTATCCAGTGCTTTTAAGTAAGATAGATGATTTGAAACAAAATGGTGTGAATATTTTCAATGGTGTAAATATTTTAGATAATGCCAAAGAGATAGTTTATATTGATAGTTGCTGTCATTACACGAAAGCTGGAGAAAAGATTTTGTCTGAATATATAGCTAATTCAATCTTTAATACACTTGCTCCAAATCAAAATCAATCGGTAGATAGTAAAAATAAATCAAATAATAGATAAATATAGCAATCCTAACCTTATTTGGGTTGTAATATTTTGATGGCACTTAGGAGTCAGGAGTCAGAATTTACTCATGTTTTCAGTTCAAATTAACTATTAGACCTCTCCAGAAAAGAGGCAATAGGGAACAGGGAACAGGGAGAAGTAATTGATAATTTATGGATAATAATTGATTTTATTTTTGATTTTTGGAGATGTCTATTATCAAAAATTTCACAACCAATGGGCGAATTGCTATATCTACTGAAAAAATTCTTCAGAGAGATACTTATCTATTACTTCAGCAGCTAATCTATTACCAGCAATATTCCAATGAATATCGTTAGGTTTGTAGAGAGGAATTTGAGTCCCCGCAGTCACAAATTCTTCAACAATGTCAAGATAATATATATTATTTTCGACAAGAGCTTGAGATAATAATTTGTTAGGCTGTCGAAAGTCCAATTTGTCAGGAGTAAAATTGTAACTAGCAACTACTTTATCTCTTAATTCTTTGATAACTTGTACTTCATCAGGCATAAAGACTACGACTAAAGTAATATTTCTGCGATCGCAGATTTCTTTGATTTTTAATAAGTCGCCCAAAGCATCATTAAAATGTTCTTGAAATTCAGTTTCTTCAGGATTTTTGAGAAAAATATAACTCCTCTTTTTTGCCTCTTCCAGATGAAAGTCATCCGGTACAGTAGGTAAATCTTCTCGATACTCTATATTATGATGATAAAGATTACCTTCAAACTTACTATTCACCTTAATTAGGAAATCAAAAAATGAGAAAACGTAAGAATCTTGAACTTTAAGTAATCTCCGGTCTTGTTGTGATTTATAGTTATCAGAAAAGTCATTTCCGACGTAAAAAGATAACAATACCATATCAGGATTTAATTCTAATCCTTCATTGACTAATAGGGATAAATAATCTTTCGGCCCAATAGCAATTATACCCATATTAATTAATTCTATTGGCTGCTGACTATCTTGATTAAGTTTTGACTCCAATAGAGTTAGAAAATTATGTTTGTAGGGAATACCTCCATAAGCAAAAGAATCACCTATACCCAAAATTCTGTATGTACCTTCTGCTTTTTGTTTGCTAAATTCTACATCTTTAAATCCCCGAGAATTTAATTGGAAGTCATAATCTGTAGATAATGGTTTCCCACGCCAACGATTATAAGATGAGGGGTCGTAGAACATAAAAGATGGATTAATTTTGTGATAAATTCTGAATGTGACTTCTGTTAAGCCAAAAGTTATTAAAGATATAATTGCTGTTTGACGGAGGATAGAAAAATTTTTTTTCATTATTAAAATTAAATTTTCTAGGATGAATGTTTTGATTGGATTAAGTACAGTTAATCTAGATTAGCGATCGCTAATATGTTAATATAACACCAGTAAAAAAAATACCTATAAATTAACTTTTTCTAGATAGATAAGCGCGATATGGGAGGTTTGAATTTGGCAATCTGGAAAATTAAATTTGAGTATAAAATTTCCCATTCCCCATTCACTATTCTCTATCCCCTTTTTTGATAAATATGGAATGTTTTGACTGGATTAAATACAATTAATCTAGATTAGCGATCGCTAAAATGTTAATATAACACCAGTTTAAAAATATCTCTCTAAATTAACTTTTTCTATCTATATAGATAAGCGCTATAGGGGAGGTTTAGACTTGGCAATTTGGAAAATTAAATTTGAGTATAATTTTTCTCCATTCTCCATTCCCTATTCCCTATTCCCTGTTACCGAATAATTAAGGTTTAAAGTCTCTCCTTTAAAAGAGAAACAAGCGGTAGTTAGCGCAGCTCCCCGAAGGATGGGATGCTGAGGGAACATAGCCATATCCAATTGACCAAGAGAGAAAAAATTTTCCTTTTATTCAATCCTCTTCCTTTTAGGGAGAGGTAATTATTAATTATCCATTATCAATTATTGAACTGTTCCCTTTTTTTTGATAAATATGCAACGTACTCATTCTAAATTAGTTTTAGGAATAAATTTATGTTTGGCGATAATTCCAGCTATAGTTCTAGGAATTCTTATTCTTAAGTATAGTTTGAATGTACCGATTCAAGACCAATGGCAAATTGCTGCTGTCTTTGAAAAAGTTAATGTAGGAACTTTGTCTTTCAACGATTTAATGGCACAGCATAATGAAAGCAGAAAATTTTTCCCCAGACTAATTTTTATCTCCTTAGCATTTTTGACAAAATGGAATATTAGATATGAAATTTTAGTCATATTTTTACTTGCCTGTATAGTTGCTGTAAATATTTATCTTTTAAACCAATTAACAATTAATGCTTCCCCAATCAAAAGTCTGACCATAGCATTAGTATCTAATATTTTTATTTTTTCTGCAGTGCAATATGAAAATTGGTTATGGGGTATTCAAATAGTTGTTTTTATTCCCATTGTCTGTATTACTACCTCTATATTAATTGCTTATTCTCAACTGAATAATACAGCAAAATTTTTAATTTGTATGTTCTTGGCAACCATCAGCACTTTTTCTTATGCTAATGGTTTATTAGCCTGGGTAATTGTCTTACCAGTTTTAGCTTTAGCCAAACTAAAATCTTGCTCAGATATACGAAAAAATATCAAATTATATATCCTCTGGATAATTGGATTTATCGCAAATATAGCCTTATATTTTTACGATTATCAAAAGCCATTATCTCATCCTAATCCAGTAGAATCTATTCAATATCCAGATCAAATATTTCAATATTTTCTAGCATTTATAGGTACTGCTCTTGGTATAGGTAGCAGTATACAACCTCTCAATAATTCAATTATTCTTGGTTCCATAATTATTACCCTATTTATTTGTTTGTCTTCTTATGTACTATGGCAGATTAAAGACTATCAAATTCGGTCTCAAACCATTGGTTGGATTATGCTCGGTTCATATACAGTTATTAGTGCCTTAGTTACATCCGTTGGTAGAGTTTCATTTGGTATAGAACAAGCACTTTCCTCAAGATATACAACCTTTTCCACTTATCTCATTATCTCCATAATTCATTTAACAATTATTGTGGGAGAGGATTGGATAAAAAAAGAATACTTGTTAATTAATAGAAGCCTATTCTCAAAAATTATTTGCTGGTTTCTCGGCATAATAACTGTTCTGCAAATACATAATTTTACCTACAGTATAGAAAAGATGAAATCATGGCGACAGAATTACTTGAAATATAAAGGATGTTTATTACTCATTAATTTTACTCACGATAACTGCCAAAATTTGATTGATTATTACTACTTTGAATCTCATAGACAACGGGCGCGTTACTTAACAGAAATGGGTTTTTTACACCCTGCTTTAATTAAAACTAATCGCATTCAAGACCTTGTAGATACTAATAATGAGAGAGAAGTAGAAGGTATTTTTGAGAAGCTAGAATTCATTGGTGAGAATAATTTACTAGGGACTGGTTGGGCAATATTTACTGATACGGGTTTACCTGTAGATGCCATTGTTTTAAGTTATGATAATTCTCAAGGTGAATCTATTGTTTCTGCTGTGGCAGATATGACAATGCCAAGACCTTATCTGGTGAAAGAATTTAATAGTCAAAAATACTTTAAGTCAGGATGGCAAAAGGTATTGTCTACTCATAAATTTCCTCAAGGAAATATTAATGTTAAAGCTTGGGCATTAGATACAGATACCGCTAAATTTTATCAAATTCCTGGTACTTATGTAGTTAATAAAAATGGTGAAAATCTTACTGTTTTGTCAGGTAATTAAAGAAGGAAGATGGAGGAAAGAAGAAGGAAGAGGGAAGAAGGAAGAGGGAAGAAGAAAAAATTTATAGATATAAATAAGTTGTAAAGTAAGATAGTAAAAGCTCCTTTTTAGCCAAAAATTAAAATTTTTTAGGGAAGAATGTACACAAAATAACCAGTGCATTTTAATTTTCATAAAAAATAGTTGCAGCTTAGATATAGTAAGATATTTAACGTTCAGAAAATAGAGGATAAATATACAATTAATTTTGCTTAGGTACTTAGTATTCTTTTTCATAATTGCTATAAAACTATCCCTCACAGCTAGATATAGCTAGCAAATAAAAACTTAACATTAAATGACCAAAAAATCAGGTCAATAGCTTCCCCTTTTAAGGAGATAAAAAAAGAGAATTCCGTATTTTCGTAGCCTCCCATTACAGGAGGTGCTGATAACTGATAACTGATAACTGAAATGACCTTTTGGTAAAGTCGAAATTAGTCGAGAAGTAACAGGGGAGGTTAGACAGGTAGATATTTATTTTTCTCCGGTCTCAAATCCTCCTAATTCTGGCCTAAATTTAGGAGTATTGGGTAAAATATTATTGAGTGATTCTTTAATTGAACCATTTCAGAATCAAACAACCTTGAATGAAGTTAGTAGTTGTGTGTTGAAGTTATTTTATTTCCAGAGTTAATTGCAGCGATAAGCAAAACGGAATCGAGAATATATTCCAGAATTATATTTGCCTAATTTATATTTTGGGTTGAAAAAAGCGCCGTCTACACGGTGTTTACAATTGGTTGGGTTTTGAGTCCCAATCCATTTTTTTTTCCTTCTTTCTTTCTTCTTCCTTCCTTCTTCCTTCTGCCATAGCAATCTTCCTTATTCAAAAAAATTATCGATATCTCTTACTAAATAATCGAATAAAATATCCGCAGCTAATAAATTTCCAGCACTATTCCAATGAGGTTCCCGAAGTAAGTATAAAGGACGATTTTTTTGTTCTCTTCTAAATCTATCTAACATATCTATATAAGGAATACTATTAGCCTCCAAATATTTCCTCAAAATCTCTTGCTGACAAGTCGTATTATAAGACTCTCGCTTCAAATCATCATATTCCGCAAAAATGTCATTCAACAATTCATCATTAACTTGATATTCATCGGGATAAATTGCCACCACAAACTGAATATTTCGAGACTCTAATAAGGCTTGCATTTCTGAAATACTCTGAAAAATATAGTTAATATTATCGTCTCGCTTGCCCTCAAGTAAATCTCTAATCTTACAGAATTTGAGCCTACTTTTTTCTACCCGCAGAAAAGCTTTTTCAGATAAAATTCCCGGTGACTTTTCCCGTTCAATAATTGGAGCTGATGCTAAATTTAAACTAGCAACTAGAGAACTACTAAACTGGGCAGAATCCTGTTTAGCTCTTTGTAATTCCTGGTAAACTTGATATTTCTGCTGTAAAAACATCAATAATCTAGACTTACCAATAATCGGATAACCAAAAATAATTAATTCATCTTCCTTATCTATATCTATATAGATGCCATTGACAATAATTCGTTTTCTTTCTGGGTCAGCGTCACGAAAATCATTACCAACAAAAAAACCTAAAACTACCAAATCTGGATTATATTGCAACCCATACTTTTTCAACATAGCTAACTGTTCCCCAGTATGAGTTCCTGGATAGCCAACATTAATCACATCAACTTGCTGTTTGCCATAATAATTCTCAAATTTTTTCTCCAACAAAGCCGTATAATTTCCCTCCTTTCCACCAGCCCAATTAAACGAATCACTAACCACTAACAAGCGAAATTTATTTTGGTCTTTTTGTAAAGGATAATCTCTGTCATTAAAACCAAATTGATTATTTCCATTAATATAAGGTCGTACTCTAAATCCTAAATCTGAATCGTACTGATAGAGACCTTTAAATAGATAAGGCTCCAAAACAATCATCACAATTTCTACCAAAACTAGAGGTATAATTATCCAGGTAAATGTTAATAATAAAAATGTATTAAAATTTTTCCAGTTAATCAATTTGAGGAATTTTGATAACATATTGAAGAAGGAGACAGGAGACAGAAGACAGGAGACAGGAGGGAAATTACTTATGGATAGTCAACGAATAGCCGCTCCGCGTCTACCCTTCCCCAAGTAATTTTGAACACGACCGTTGACGGTGGGGTATTAAACCCAAAATCAAAATATAGGGAATTAAAAATATAGTACTTTGCCCTGGTATAGTTTCCAATTGAAAGAACTAATCAAGGAATTTTTATAGCAGAAGGAAGAAGGAAGAAGGAAGAAGGAAAAATATTGCGTTGTCTAAGTTTTAAGCTTTCGATCTGTCCTAACCTTTCCTTCGACTACTATATAACTCATTTGAGGGGAGATAGAAAGATAGGGAGTAAGGGAGTAGGGAGCATTTTTCCAACAAAAACACTATATGTACCATAGTGCTATAGTTTTTATCTACTACATACAGTGCTTTTGCCTAATTCTGGTCAAAGAAAGAGGATGTATTTCGGCTCCAATTCCAACAGGACTTAAGGATTTTTCCAACAAAAACACTATATGTACCATAGTGCTATAGTTTTTATCTACTACATATAGTGCTTTTGCCTAATTCTGGTCAAAGAAAGAAGATTTATTTCGGTTCCAATTCAAACAGGACTTAAGGATTTTTCCAACAAAAACACTATATGTATCATAAGGGTGGGATGATGCCATTCGGAGCGACTCTGTCAAGAGCGGGTTTCCTCGCCATATCCAATCGACCAAAAAAAAGTAAACTTCAGTATTTCAAACCTTTGACTTTAGTCGGAGGTACTGATAACTGATAACTGATAACTGATAACTGAAATGACACTATCTTCTATTATTAAACTGCTGGGGCGATCGCCCTTAACAACCGAACTCCTAAACAAACTCCAACAATACCAATGCCTACAACTCAACGGCGCTCCCCGTTTGCCCAAAGGCTTAGTTGCATCTACCCTGGCCCAACAACAACAGCAAAATTTGTTCATTGTCACTGCTACCTTAGAAGAAGCGGGACGGTGGGCAGCACAGTTAGAGGCAATAGGATGGCCAAAAGTACATTTTTATCCCACCTCAGAAGCATCACCCTACGAAACCTCCCACTCCGAAGAAATGATTTGGGGACAAATGCAAGTATTGGCAGACTTGTTGAGTGGGAACGCCCCAGAAAATGCAAGCAATAAAGCAAAAATGGCCGTAGTTGCAACAGAGCGATCGCTCCAACCCCACCTACCCACAGTTAAACAATTTCAACCATACTGCCTAACACTTAACCCAGATATTACCAGCAACTCCAAAACTTTAGATGAAAAACTTGCCCAGATGGGATATGAGCGAGTACCCCTAGTAGAAACCGAGGGTCAGTGGAGTCGCCGAGGGGATATTATAGATATATTTCCCGTAGCATCAGAATTACCAGTGCGCCTAGAATGGTTTGGCGACGAACTCGAAAAAATTAGGGAATTTGACCCCTCTACTCAACGCTCCCTCGACAAAATTGCCAAAATAGTAGTCACTCCCACAAACTTTAGTCAGTGGGGGTGGGGAAACTTAGAGTCAATGACCGACTCAAAATTTGTCTCCCTTCTAGACTATTTGCCAGAAAATACCCTAGTCGCCATAGACGAAGCTGACCAATGTGCAGCTCATGGCGATCGCTGGTTTGAACTGGTAGAAGAAAATTGGCAACAACTCAACCCTGACCAAACATCCCAACCATTACCAAAAATTCATCGTACTTTTGGCGACTCCCTCGCAGAAGTAGAATTATTTCCCAGACTATATTTATCCGAACTCGTCAAAGAAAGCAATAACAGTATTACCAGCTCAGTGGAATACACCCTCAACCTTGCCAGTCGTCCCTTACCAGTCATGCCACACCAATACGTAAAACTGGCAGAAAACCTGCGCCAGGAAAGGGAACGGAAATTTTCCGTATTCCTCATTTCCGCCCAACCATCGCGCTCCGTTTCCCTGCTCCAGGAACATGACTGTCCCGCTCAGTTTATCCCCAACCCCCGCGACTACCCCGCCATTGACAGACTGCAAATTCAACACACCCCGGTTGCTCTCAAATATAGTGGGTTAGCAGAATTAGAAGGATTTGTTTTGCCCACATTCCGGTTAGTTGTCATCACCGACCGAGAATTTTATGGACAACACACCCTCGCCACTCCCACCTATATTCGCAAGCGTCGTCAAGCAGCTTCCAAACAAGTAGACCCGAACAAACTGCGTCCCGGAGATTATGTGGTTCATCGTCAACATGGTATCGGCAAGTTTGTCAAATTAGAAAGTCTAACGATGAATAATGAAACTCGCGACTATCTGGCAATTCAATATGCTGACGGTTTGTTGAGAGTTGCTGCAGACCAACTAAGTTCTCTGTCGCGACTCAGAAGTACGGATAAGAAAAAACCGCAGCTCAATAAACTTACGGGTAAAACTTGGGAAAGCACCAAAAATAAAGTCCGCAAGTCAATCAAAAAATTAGCCGTTGACCTGCTGAAACTTTATGCTCAACGCTCCAAACAAACAGGTTATAGTTTTCCTGCTGACTCCCCGTGGCAAGAAGAAATGGAAGATTCGTTTCCCTATCAACCTACTCCCGACCAGTTGAAAGCAACTCAAGATGTGAAACGGGATATGGAAAGTGAGCGAGCAATGGATCGCCTTGTTTGTGGTGATGTGGGTTTTGGTAAAACAGAAGTTGCTATTCGGGCAATTTTTAAAGCAGTCACTGCTAACAAACAAGTAGCATTTCTCGCCCCGACTACAGTTTTAACTCAGCAACATTATCATACTCTCAAGGAACGTTTTGCACCTTATCCCATAGAAATAGGTTTACTCAACCGCTTCCGTACTACTAATGAAAAGAAAGAAATTCAACGGAGGTTGGCGACTGGGGAGTTGGATATTATTGTTGGCACCCATTCTATTTTAAGCAAAACGATTAACTTTCGGGAGTTGGGGTTGTTGGTGGTGGATGAGGAACAACGGTTTGGTGTTAACCAGAAGGAAAAAATTAAGGCGCTCAAAGCTCAGGTAGATGTGTTGACATTGACTGCAACGCCAATTCCCCGGACTTTATATATGGCGCTTTCGGGAATTAGGGAAATGAGTTTAATTGCGACTCCACCCCCATTGCGTCGTCCGATAAAAACTCATCTTGCACCCTACGATCTGGAAACTGCTCGCACTGCAATTCGCCAAGAGTTGAATAGAGGAGGGCAAGTTTTTTATGTTGTACCGCGCATTGAGGGTATTGAAGAGTTGGCGGGAAAATTACGAGAAATGATTCCCGGAGCTAGAATTAATATCGGTCACGGTCAGATGGATGCTAATGAATTGGAATCAATAATGCTCACGTTTAGTGCTGGTGAAGCTGATATTTTGGTTTGTACCACAATTATTGAGTCTGGTTTGGATATTCCTCGCGTTAACACGATATTAATAGAGGATGCTCAAAAGTTTGGTTTGTCTCAGTTGTATCAGTTGCGAGGAAGGGTTGGTCGTGCCGGAGTGCAAGCTCATGCGTGGTTATTTTATCCGACTACTGCTTCCGGTGGAATAGCGCTGACAGATGATGCTCAAAAACGGTTGCGCGCAATTCAGGAATTTACCCAGTTAGGTTCTGGATATCAGTTGGCAATGCGAGATTTAGAGATTCGGGGTGCGGGGGATATTTTAGGTGCAGAGCAGTCTGGTCAGGTGAATACGATCGGGTTTGATCTGTATACGGAAATGTTGCAAGAAGCAATTAGTGAGGTTAAAGGTCAAGAAATTCCGCAGGTGGATGATACGCAAATTGACTTGAGTTTGACTGCATTCATTCCCGCAGACTATATTCTAGATTTAGATCAAAAAATGAGTGCATATCGGTTAGTTGCTGCTGCTAATAGTCGGGAAGAGTTGAGTCAAATAGAAATTGATTGGAGCGATCGCTACGGTACTATTCCGAAAGCTGCTTTACAGTTATTAAGGATGATGGAATTAAAACAAATTGCCAAAAAATTAGGCTTTTCTCGGATTAAATTAGAAGGGAAACAACACGTTGTTTTAGAAACTCCAATGGAGGAACCTGCATGGAATTTATTAAAGGAGAAATTACCAGGACATTTAAAGTCTCGTTTTGTGTTTAGTAAGGGTAAAGTAACAGTTCGTGGTTTAGGTGTTTTAAGTGCTGATAAACAGTTAGAAAATTTAATAGAATGGTTGATTAAAATGGAAGGTGCTTTGCCAGAAACTCAATTAAATTTTCAGTATTTATAAAAAGTGTTTTGACTATGATTTGGAGGGGTGTTATTAACTTGTTTTGTGACAAAAAAAATCAATAACAATTTGACAACTGTTTGCTACAAATACCTAGGCTATTTATTAGTAGTCAGGTAGGGGAGCCGCCACATTGGCAACCTACAGAATGAATAGTTTTCATACCATTTTTTAGGCTGTAATATCATGTGCCCCCTTCGGGGAGCTACGCTTACAGTAAAACAGTTATAATTAGGGCTTGCTGATTAAATCTAAAAGCATTGACATATAAAGACTAAAGAATTTTTGGAGTCGAATTGCAGTGCAAATTTTTCACCTCTTTATGCTCATGCATGGAGCGTATTTTAGGCGCATAGTTGGGCAGAAAAATCATTCTTACAAAACGCCCGCTCCTACCTCCTATAAATTCCAATTTCTCCTGTCTCCTGTCTCCTATCTCCTGTCTCCTACCCCTACCACTCATACTTTTTCAGCAAACCCTAATTATGCTCGTAGTTGTGCTCTAGCCCTAACATAAGTATTTATACTACATCCGGTTTAGTAATAGGATATTCAAAAAACTTGAAGTCTTTGCTATAGATAGGATTTGGGAATAGGGTAAGTACCTCTTCATCAGCGGATTTAGTATTAAAAGGGCTAAATCCCAACTACAAACAAAAATTTTATTATAACTAATTATGCGTTAGCGTAGCTCCCCTGGAAGGCAGTAGGGTAGCTTCCCCGGAGCAGATACATAATATAATTTATCTTTTTAGTTAAAGGGACATCTCCTGTAGATTCTTTTAATTACCCTTACTATTCATATAGCGTTTCTCAAGTTGAGGTACAGTTGTTTTTCTTCTTTAACGATTTAGAACAAACTATTTTCGGTATGGTTTCTAACGGTAAACTTTGGGAATTTGATAAATTGAAAGGAGATGTTTTTACCTGGAATATTATCAGTTATACTCTGGGAGACTAGGAGAGATTATTTGCAGTTATAAATTATGTGTTTTAGCAGTGTTTGTTAGAATTAGAGAATAATTAAAACAGAGTATTAAATCATGCCATTCAGTAATTACAAAAATATTGCAGCAGTCGCCAAAGAATATCAAATCAAATATATTTCTGCAAATTTTATCAATGAACTGGAATTTCCAGTGCCTCAAAATTTTAGAGAAGAATTAGAATTTCTACTTTCTCATGGAACCATATACGGTTCAGAATATGCTATTTGCGAAAATTTAATTTATCCTCTTTTGAAAGAAGTCTGGAAATCTTATTATGAGAAACTGACGCTTTGGAGCCACGAAACTTTAATTTATGATGAAAAACTTTCAGGACAACCAGATTATATTGTGACTAAACTCAATCCTCTAGGCAGAATGATTTTTGACAAACCCTATTTTTTAGTAGTTGAAGCCAAGCAAGATAAATTTGAAGAAGGATGGGGTCAATGTTTAGCAGAATTATTAGCAGTACAGAAAATTAACAACGATTTAGAACAAACTATTTTTGGTATTGTTTCTAATGGTAAATTTTGGGAATTTGGTAAATTAAAAGGAGATATTTTTACTAGGAATACTATTAGTTATAGTATTGGAGATTTGGAGAAATTATTTGCTGTTGTAAATTATGTATTTCAGCAATGCTTGTTACAGTTGTAGAATAATTAAAATAGTCTCTTAATCTAATATTTAGTAGTAAAATAACACTGGGAAATAACCAAAATTGGTATTAAAAATTCCTGAAAAAAAGTTATTTTTTATAATTGAAATATCAAAAACATACCGCTGTATCTCAGATGAAGCAATTCGAGATTTAGAATAAATTTGCGATTATATTCCTGTAAACAATTCTAATACCAATTTGATAAATATTTGCTACAAATAACTAGGTTATTTCTGAGGAGTAAACCCACTCCTAACCATTCCCAGGAGAGGAAGTCACCGAGTCATAATGAATAGCTTTGCATAAATTATCAATTATTTCTTCCTGTTCCCTGTTCCCTGTTCCCTGTTCCCTCTTTTCTGGAGATGTCTAGTTATAGATAGGTTAACTGTTTAGGAATCAGGAGTCAGTCCTCAGGAGTCAGGAGAAGAAAGAATTAGAAAGATGAGCGTAGTTATAGCGATTGGAGAATTTTTTATGTCCAATTAAACGGATTTGATATAATATCATATCCGTTTGAATACTTATACTTTCAAAATCTAATTACTCAACCGGATATGATATAATTAACTAACTTGCCACAAACGAACAACACCGTAGCGACCACTAGATGCTAAAAAGTTGCCATTTGGAGAAAACGCAATACTGTTAACAATATTAGTATGTCCAAATAAAGTTTTTAGGGATTTACCAGTAGTAACATCCCATAAACGGATAGTTTGGTCGTCACTTCCAGATGCTAATATTTTGCCATCTGGGGAGAAAGCAACCATTGTCACCCGACCTTGATGCCCTGACAACAGTCGTATTTGTTTGCCAGTGGCAACATTCCATAAGCGTATAGTTTCATCCCAACTGCCCGATGCTAATATTTTGCCATCTGGGGAAAAAGCAACTGTTTCGACTCGTTTAATATTTTCTTGGAGAACTTGTATTTGTTTGCCAGAAGCAACATCCCATAAGCGTATAGTTTCATCCCAACTGCCCGATGCTAATATTTTGCCATCTGGTGAGAATGCAACGTTATTAATTGGAGAAATATGTCCTTTTAGATCTGCTAATAATTGGCCTGTGCGTAAATTCCATAAATAAATATCTGGATCTGCTCCTATAGCTAGCAAGTTATGATGAGAATTAATCGCACCACACCTAGCAGGACAGTCGATTTCCCATAATATATTGTCACTCAAACCTATGTGAAATAAGGTAGCACCACCAGCACTACAGACAAGAATTAAATTATTTTTTAAAGGAATTATATCTGTGATAAATCCACGTCCTAAACGTTTTTTCATCCCTTGATTAACTAATTCTGGTAAAGCAACGGAGCGAGGATATTGTAATAATTCTTCTTTTTGTTTTTCTGTAGCTTTTTCCCAGAGTAAATTGTGTGCTGTCCATTGCACTATTCCTGTTTCTGTTTGAATAATTTGGGCAACAAGTTTGATGCCTTCTTTACCAAATTTAAGTGCTTCTCTAACAGCAGCTATTCTTTGTTCTTGGGAGTTATTATTGGTAAGTTTAGTTTTGAGATGCTGCAATTTTTTCAGAGTTTCTGTATCTTGTGGGTTAAAAGATTTATTTTGTAGGTTATTATTCATTGTTTATAGCTAATTAACTTAATACCATTGTATTTAATTTTATTGAAGAAGGAAGAAGGAAGAAGTAAGAAGGAAGAAGGAAGAAGAAAAGAGAATCACAAAGATTTAGTAGTTATGACGATTGGAGAATTCTTTTACAGCAGATTCCAGCAAGCGTGAGGTGCACCCCGATGCGGGCAAGATGCCCGCACTATAAACATTTAATTATCGGTACTTTGATATTTTTTATAGCGAAAATGCCTTCAAAGCTAGTAGGGGTAAGGGAAATACGTTGCTCTGGCTAAAAATGCCTCTTTGCGTAGCATTCCGCAGGAAAACCTAGATATATCAGGAAAAAGGTTGGTTAAATGTAAAACCTAGACTATATAAGGGTTTGATGCTGTTCTTAACATATTTTTTGTCAAAGTACCATTATTAATCATAACTTACGCAGAACCGCCATATCTAGTAAGGGGGATTTCCTACGGAATGCTCCGCAAACGCGAATCGCCCCTACAGATGGTGTATGACCTAATATAGCAATGTGCGCTGGCATATTTACAAATTGCAGGAGGTGTTCAATAGCTAAAAGTCTTATATGATCAGCTTTTTATTCCCCCAAATGAGCTGTTCACTATTGCCTGTTCCCTGCGCGCAGCGCTATATTTTGCGTAAGTCCTGTTAATATCTGTGGTAAGCATTTCCTGCGGAATGCTGTGCAAAATGAGGCTAACTGATAGCTGACTGCTGATTGCTTACGTTTATTGTTGAAATTTTTCTGGTGAATAAGTTCGCCCTTTCCAATCACTACCTCGCCCTCGCCAGTGTCGCCAAGCTGAATCTATGGTAATTAATGTATAGATAAAAGCAACAGTTGGTAAACTCATGGCATAGATTGGTGAAAGTTGATAAAATTTGACAATAGGTAAGTAAGCTAAAAACATTAATATTCTTGTCAATAAAGCGATCGCTACTATTTCCCACCAACTAAAAATTACTCCTAAAATTATTCCTAATGAAGGAACTAAATAAGTTAATTTCATTCCTATTACTGTTGCAATTAATAGCAATGGTGAATAATTTAGCTGAGTAAAAGCAGTACGAGCAACCATACTCCAAATACTAAATAAATCTGGATAGGAACGTCTACTTTTGGTGTCTGAAGTTAGTCCTAACCAAATCTTTTTATTGGTTGATTTTTGTTTAACTGTTTTAGCTAAAGAACAATCATCTATTAAAGCATTTTTAATAACTTCTATTCCGCCAATTTCATCTAAAACTTGGTGACGAATTAATATACAACCTCCAGCAGCTGCAGCAGTAGAATTTTGCGGATTATTTACCCATCTAAATGGATATAATTTCTGGAAAAAAAATACAAATGCCGGAATCATTAATTCTTCGGTTAAAGTTTTACATTGCAGTTTCACCATTAAAGAAGCTAAGGCTAAATTTTCCTGTTCTGCTTTAATAATAAGTTGGCGAATATTTGTGGAGCTATGTTCAATATCTGCATCAGTAAAAAGAAAATAATCGGGCGCTTGAGTTTGTTGTTTTGCATATCTAATTCCTTGATTAATTGCCCATAATTTTCCACTCCAACCACTAGGTAAATTTCCTGCTGAAATTACTTCTAGTTTAGTAAAATTATCATTTTTTTTAGCTATGAATTTAGCAACATTAGCTGTGTTATCTTTGCTATTTTCGTCCACCAATATAATCTTGAAATCCCCTGGATAATCTTGATTTAATAAGGATTTTAGTGTCGAAATCAATAATTTTGCTTCATTTCTAGCAGGAATTATCACAGAAATTGACGGCCAATATTGAATTTTTCTAATTTCTGTTTCTGATATTGGTAATAATCGTTGATCTGCCAACCAAAATTTGCCTCTAAAAATTAATAAATATATCCATATTATTAGATTTAAAATTATTGTTATCAATAATATTTGCTGCATAAATTAACCCTGAAGTCTAAATTTAAGAATATTTAAAGTCAAGCTATAGGTGTTAAGTCTTGGATTTTAAGTGAATGATATCATCTCCGCTTAATTAGTGGTTAAAAAACTTTTTCCTGCCCTATTCTTATTTACATTATTTATCTCTTTTCACTGATTTATAACTATTCAACTAAGCATGATATAGTATCATGCCCGAAGGCAATCGTTTGTGTAAACCTAAGGGTGAATATCTACAGGAAATTTAGGTTTTTTTCTTGCTCAATAGCCTTCTTCCCTCTTCCTTCTTCCTTACCTTCGCGCTTACAATACCGATGCTACCGGACATGATATAACCTACGATCTAATACCATTTTAATAAACAGGTGAAAAACTTAGGTTACCCTTTGGTTAGAGGTCAGAAGTGATTGGGTAATTGTCATACTCTTCCATAACTTTAATCAAGAAGTTGCACATAATAAACTTAAGCATTGCCTTGCTTTGAGAAACTCTATTTATATGCAGATTCATCAAGATTTGGTATTAGGTAAAATCTTGTTACCTACAACCTAAAACCTAAAACCTAAAACCTACCACCTTCTATAAGATTTTGCATTAGGTAAAATGTCGTTACCTACAACCTAAAACCTAAAACCTACCACCTACCATCTTCTTCTTCCTAGAGATTAATAATTTCTACCTCCTCTAAATTATCAGCAGGTGTAAATCCAAATACACGGGAGTAAAAATAAAATTCCCCATCTAAAGCTCGTTTAATATTCTCTGAACGACGAAACCCATGTTGTTCTTCTGGAAAGGCAACATAAGCCACTGGTAATCCTTTTTGCTTTAAAGCTTCTAACATTATTTCTGCTTGATTTGGTGGCACAATTTTATCTTCTAAACCTTGGAAAAAAATTACAGGACAAGACAAAAGCTCAGTAAAATGAATAGGCGATCGCTGTTTGTATAAATCTTTTTTTTCAGGATAAGGCCCAATCAATCCATCTAAATAACGAGATTCAAATTTATGAGTATCTGTGGCTAAAGCCTCTAGATTGCTAACTCCATAATAACTAGCACCAGCCTTAAAAACATCCTTAAAAGTTAACGCACATAAAGTAGTATAACCTCCTGCACTACCACCAGAAATAGCCATACGATTACTATCAACTAAACCCCGTTTAGCTAAATATTGAGCGCCATTAACACAATCATCAACATCAACAATTCCCCAGTTATCTTTTAGTCTTTGCTGATACTCTCGTCCATAGCCAGTGCTACCTCCATAATTAACATCAAGTAGGGCAAAACCACGACTTGTCCAATATTGAATTTTTAAGCTTAAGCTACTAGAAGTTGCTGCTGTTGGACCACCATGACTTTTGACTAAAAGAGGTGGTTTTTCTGATGTTATTTCTGTGTAATCTTGATTAGTTGGTGGGTAAAATAAACCATAAGCAGTATTCCCATTTTCAGTAGGAAATTCTATTGATTGAGGAATAGATAAATAGCCCGAATTAATTTCTAAATCTGTAGAACGTTTTAAAATTTCAATAGCACCTGTAGATAGATTTATATTGACAATTTCAGTGGGTTTTGTGGGAGAACTTCCCAGAAAATAAACTCGCTCTCCTTTAACTTTTAAAGAACCCATAAAAGTATAGGGTATTTCTATTTGCTGTAGATGTTTTTTCGTAGCATTAAGAGTTGCTAAATGCCAAGTTCCATTTTGAGTAAAAGTGCAAATAATTTTGTTTGCTGCTGTAAAACCATAAGTAGACATTCCAAATACCCATTGTGGCATTCCAAACTCTGCATTTAAAGGATATAATGGTTCTACATTTACCATTTCAGTTCCTGAAACCCGATAAATATTCCACCATTTAGAGCGATCGCTAACAAAATATAAGATACCTTCTGGCGACCATTCCGGTTGAAAAATTGATTCTTGTTTGCCACCTGCAACTAATTGAGCTTCACCTAATAAACCATTTGCATTAATCTTAGCTACCCATAACTCAGTACCATCCCAAGGCATATTAGGATGATTCCAACTTATCCAACAAAGTCTCTTGCCATCAGGACTCAGACGTGGTGAGGCATAAAAATCATTACCCTCGACTAATATCTGAATATCTGCCTTATTTTTGATATTGATGCTAACTATCCTATTTATAGGTTCTCCACCTTGAGTATGATCTTCCTGAATACAAATTAGGCGATCGCGCTGTTTATCCATCACAGCATCAGCATAACGACAGTTTACTTCTGGAGTTAAAGGTTGAGGAGTTGCATCTGGAGTCTGGCAGTAGAGACGTTGGTCAGCAAAATTAGAAAAATAAATCCTGCCATCTGTCACCAAAAACGCACCTCCTCCGTATTCATGGACTCTGGTGCGGACATTAAAAGGTGGGGGAGTGATGTCAGTTGTCTGTCCATCTGGAGTGTGACAGACAATTACATTCCGTCCACCTTCTGAGGGTCGTCCCTCGATCCAGTAGACATCCTCACCATCAATGGCAATACTGCTAAGTCCAATTGTCCCTGCCACAATCAAATCAGCAGTGATGGGAGATTTCCAAGAGCCATAAGGTGCTATTTCTTCCATAGTTTAAAATTAATATTATAGATTATAAAGCAATATTTACTATTAATTGTGTCATTGTCAGTCACTAAATCTTAAATATTCAGTTTCATTTAATATAGGACAATATAATTTTGACTTCACTACCGCCATTCAATCTACAATATTAATACAACCCAATAATATAGAATCCGGTTATATAGTATATGTTTATAGTTCTATAATTACTTCAATTACTTCAATATTCGGCGTTGCACAGTGACAAATGATTTTAGATTTTTGATGAACAGGATTTTGGATTAATCAATTGCTAAAATGATTAATATTAGGTTTTTTACTCAAAGTCTAAACTAATTTTTGGCAATATCATTCCATAATGTGCAAACCCTAATATTCTATCTCCCCATCTCCCCTGCTGGCCTTGGTGAATCAAGCTATGAAACCTAAACTTAGCCAAATATAAAATGCTTTTCAGTTAATAGTTATACAATTTCTCCATGAAGTTGCGCTTAATAAAAGATAACAGCTATTAGTAAAATTCAGGTTTGTGTAAGAATTATTAAGCGCATTATGACAGATAAATGGTATTAGGCAATTGCCATTAAAGCACAATCATAGCCAAAATTACCAACGCCCCAAGGCTATTCTCAAGTCTTTGTTAACTCTATGATTGAATAGTCTAGGGATATTAATGGTTGGTTGGGGAGCAATTAAATACGACCGCAATATTGAGTGCGTTCGCAACACATCCTCTAGTAAACTGAATGGATGCGATCGGCTAAAAAGGAGGAATTTTTGATGTAAATCGATAATGGAAAAAATATTGAACACCTTGCCCCGTCTTACTTGAAAAATATTCAAAATTTCTCCTATAAACTGCGGAATGTGAGGTGAAAAAGTTTTTAGCTGGTGGTGCATTGTAATGGTCGTGCATTGTAATTATTTTTTTTATAGCAATGTGCGCTGGCATATTTACAAATGGCAGGAGGTGTCCAATAGCTAAAATCTTATATTATCAGCTTTTTATATCATGTCCGGTTGAATACTTAAACTTTGGAGGAGGTAAGGCAGAAGGCAGGAGGCAGGAGGCAGAAGGAAAGAAAAGGTTAGAAGGGAAAAGGTTTTTTATCACGCTATTATCCGGACATGATATTATTCCCCCAAATGAGCTGTTCCCTATTACCTGTTCCCTGCGCCAAGCGCTATACCAGACACGGTAATGCGGATATCTTGCTCCCTTCGCGGGCAGGATCTCCGCATTACCCATTGCTTATTCCTATTTACCATTACGCGAGCAGGACTACCATTTTAATACTGCCAAATTACCCCTACTTCAAATTATGCGAAGTTGTAGACTCTTCTCATTTATTAGATCAAAAAGGAATCATTGAGAGTAGTTAAGCGAGATGCTATTTGCCCTGATGTCGCAGACAAATTTTCTAGAGTAACTAAAAGTTGATCGTTCCAGAAAATAGAAATGTTGTCTCCAACAGGATTGATTGTTAAGTTCTGTTCATCAGTAGTCAGTCCATCAGCTAATACGAGGAAGTCTTGATTGATATCGAAGTCGGTGATGATATCTGCTCCTTGGTTAAGGTTGATTAGGAAGCGATCGCTACCACTACCTCCAGTGACAGTATCATCACCTTCCCCACCACTCAAGAAGTCGTCACCTGCTTCTCCAAGGAGAGAATCATTTCCTGACGATCCAAACAAGCTGTCGTTATCTTCACCACCTAACATTGTGTCATTACCATCTTCACCAAACAATTGATCCTCACCTTGATTGCCAAACATGAGGTCGTCTCCTGTGCCACCAAACAACTCGTCTTGCTGGCCTTGTGTGCCAACTGCTGCTACAAGTTCGGGGTTATCTCCATAGAGAGTATCATTACCTTCATCGCCACAGAGAGTATCATTACCTTGATCGCCAAACATAAGGTCATCTCCTAGCTGACCATATATTAAGTCATCACCCTTACCACCTCGTGAAGTATCATTGTCTTCACCACTAAGGATAGTATCTGCAGCATAGTTACCACTGAGGAAGTCATTTCCGGCACCACCAGAAATCAAGTCTTTTCCTAATACATCAGGATCGGTAACACTATTGTTGCCACCATAGATTGTGTCATCTCCTTCCTCCCCTAACAACGTATCGTCTCCTTGGTCGCCAAACATGGAATCATCATCCTTACCACCATAGATAAAGTCATTTTGTTTACCACCGTACATGACATCGTTTCCACGACTGCCTTGCATGACATCGTTACCTCGACCGCCATAAACAGAATCTTCTCCTACTTCCTCTTCTGATAAATTTGAACTAGGGTCACCAACAATTTGATCGTCACCATTTTCACCCATGAGTAAATCGTTCCCCTCCTGTCCGAAAAGAGTATCTGAGTCTTTTCCACCACGGACTTCATCGTTATCCTTACCACCCATGAGTACATCATTGTGACGGTTGCCGTTGAGGGAGTCATTACCCCTTCCACCATTCATAGTATCGCTACCAGTAAAGTCTTTGTCAGTACCACCAGCGGTACCACCCCAAAGAACGTCGTTATCTTTGTCACCTAGAACAAGATCGTTGCCTATATCACCCCAGATTAGATCATTTTCCTTACCACCACGAACTATATCGTCTTCTTTACCAGAGTTAATAACATCATTTTGTTCTTTGCCATTAACAAAATCTTCTCCACGGTTAGAAAAAATTCGATCTTCACCCTCACCACCATAAATAATATCATTGTTATCACCACCTTCTACTGTGTCATTTCCACCCAAGGCATCAAAAGGTTGTCTGATGCTGATATTTGTAATCAATTCACTTGCTTCTGTACCGAAGAATAACTCCTCAAATAGATTGGTTTCGTCGATAACTATAGAGGGTAAAATAGGTAAATCTACAAGTTCTATAGTTGGAGGAGGAGGACATGAACGATCTTCATTTATAGGAGTTGGTTCTGGAGTTGGTTCTGGAGTTGGTTCTGGAGTTGGTTCTGGAGTTGGTTCTGGAGTTGGTGCTGGAGTTGGTGCTGGAGTTGGTGCTGGAGTTGGTGCTGGAGTTGGTTCCGGAGTTGGTTCCGGAGAATCAACAACATCAATAGAAATATCAGCAGGTGCTAAAGGGTTACCATCAAGGTCATTAGCTACATAAGGAATACTCACAACTCCAGTAAACCCGGATACGGGAGTGAAAGTCACATTACCATCATCATCTACTACTTCAAAGGTACCTTGCTCTGGTACTTCTAAGGTGGTCTGAATTCCTGGAGTATCTGGGTTGAGGTCAATAGAAGCTAGGTCTATAGGAGTATCGTTCTCAGCGATATTCAGAGTTACAGGAGTATCAATAACAGTTCTGGCACTGTCATCCTCTAGCTCGCCAACAATATTAATAGAAATATTAGCAGGGTCTAAAGGATTACCATTAGGGTCATTCGCTACATAAGGAATGTTCACCTGTCCTATAAACCCTGGAGAAGGAGTGAATGTCACATTACCATCATCATCTACTTCAAAGGTACCTTGCTCTGGTATTTCTAATGTTTTCTCAATTTCTGGAGTCTCTGGGTTGAGGTCAATAGAAGTCAGGTCTATAGGAGTATCGTTATCAGCGATATTCAGAGTTACAGGAGTATCAATAACTGTTGTGGCACTGTCATCCTCTAGGTCGCCGACAACATCAATAGAAATATTGGCAGGTGGTAAAGAATTACCATTAGGGTTATTGGCCACATAAGGAATACTCACAACTCCTATAAACCCTGGAGAAGGAGTGAAAGTTACATTACCTTGATCATCTACTTCAAAGGTACCTTGATCATCTACTTCTAAGGTGGTCTGAATTCCTGGAGTCTCTGGGTTGAGGTCAATAGAAGTCAGGTCTATAGGAGTATCGTTATCAGCGATATTCAGAGTTACAGGAGTATCAATAGGAGTTGTGGCACTGTCATCCTCTAGGTCGCCGACAACATCAATAGAAATATTGGCAGGTGGTAAAGAATTACCATTAGGGTCATTAGCTACATAAGGAATACTTACAACTCCAGTAAACCCGGATACGGGAGTGAATGTGACATTACCATCATCATCTACTTCAAAGGTACCTTGATCTGGTATTTCTAATGTTTTCTCAATTTCTGGAGTATCTGGGTTGAGGTCAATAGAATCTAGGT
>NZ_JAAHGU010000036.1:37140-40944 GCF_010692685.1 Okeania sp. SIO2F5
GTAAACCCGGATACGGGAGTGAATGTGACATTACCATCATCATCTACTTCAAAGGTACCTTGATCTGGTATTTCTAATGTTTTCTCAATTTCTGGAGTATCTGGGTTGAGGTCAATAGAATCTAGGTCTATAGGAGTATCGTTATCAGCGATATTCAGAGTTACAGGAGTATCAATAACTGTTGTGGCACTGTCATCGTCTAGAATACCAAGTTCAGTGACATCAATAGAAATATTAGCAGAGTTAGAAACTGCACCACTACTATCTTGGACTGTATAACTAATCGGAGTTGTCTGACCTGTAAAACCCTCTACTGGAGTAAAGGTGAGGTTTCCCTCATTGTCTACTGTGTATGTGCCTTCTCCTGGTTGTGTGAAGGTAGTATCCTGTTCTGGGGTATTGGGGTTTAGGTCTACGGTGGTGGTGTCTATTGTTGTCTCTGGGTCACTATCATCATCGGTAATGTTGAAGGTTACTGGTTGCCCTGCTACTGTTGTGCTGCTGTTGTCTGTTGCTACTGGTGGTAGGTTTACTACTTCCACTGTGATATTGGCATTGTTTGATGTATTGCCGTTGTTGTCGTTGACAGTATAGGGTATTGTGACAACTCCGATGAACCCATTTGTGGGGGTAAAGGTCAGGTTGCCGTTTTCATCTACTTCAAAAGTACCTTGGTCTGGTAGTTCTAATGTTGTTTGATTTCCTGGAGTATCTGGGTCTAGGTCGATGGTACTGGGGTCTACTTCTCCTTCGAGGTCGATGTCGTTGTTGGTGATGTTGAATGTTACTGGTTGGTTAATAAAGCTGTTGGCAAAGTCATCGGTAGCTATGGGAGGACTGTCAATTACTTCTACGATAATATTAGCACTATTGGTGATGTTGCCTGCGGTATCTTCTACGGTGTAAGGAATTGTGACAACTCCAATAAACCCATCTGTGGGAGTAAAGGTGACAATTCCTTCTTGGTCTACTGCAAAGGTGCCTTGGTCTACTGTGAGTATTGTTTCTTCTAGTTCTGTGGTGCTGGGGTCGAGGTCGATAGTTCCTGGTTCTATGTCTTCTCCTGCTTCGGCGATGTCGTTGTCTGTGATGTTGAAGCTGACTGGTGTGTTGATGACTGTGCTGGCATTGTCGTCGCTTGCTGCTGGCCGTATTTCTGTGACTGTGACTGCGATTTCGGCTGTATTTGATAGATCGCCATTGTTGTCGGCGACGGTGTAGGTGATGGGTGTTACTTCTCCGAGGAAGTCGGCAACTGGTGTGAATGTGATGTTGCCATTATCGTCTATTTCAAATGTGCCTTGAGCTTGTTGTGTGAAGGTGGTTTGTCTGCCTTCTGTGTTGGGGTCTAGGTCTACTGTGGTTAGGTCTAATGTGCCGTCACTGTCTGTGTCGTTTTCGCTGATGTTGAAGGTGACTGGTATATTTACTCCGGTGTTGGCGTTGTCGTTGGTTGCTACTGGTGGTGTGTTGATGACGGCGATGGTGATGTTGGCGCTGTTTGAGAGTTCGCCGTCGTTGTCGTTGACTGTGTAGGGGATGGTTGCTTCTCCTACGAAGTCTGGTTCTGGTGTGAATGTGACGTTGCCATTATCGTCTATTTCAAATGTGCCTTGTTCGGGGATGACTCTGGTTTTTTGCTCTCCTGGTGTGTCGGGGTCTAGGTCTATGGTGCTGGGGTCGATGTTGCCGTCTATGTCGTTGTCGTTGTCTGTGATGTTGATGGTTACTGGCTGGTTTTTGAGTGTTGTGCCGTTGTCGTTGTTGGCTATTGGGGGTTGGTTGGGAGGTAGACTCCCGACAACATCAATAGAAATATTAGCAGGTGGTAAAGAATTACCATTAGGGTCATTCGCTACATAAGGAATGTTCACCTGTCCTGTAAACCCGGATACGGGAGTGAATGTGACATTACCATCATCATCTACTTCAAAGGTACCTTGATCTGGTATTTCTAATGTTTTCTCAATTTCTGGAGTATCTGGGTTGAGGTCAATAGAATCTAGGTCTATAGGAGTATCGTTATCAGCGATATTCAGAGTTACAGGAGTATCAATAACTGTTGTGGCACTGTCATCGTCTAGAATACCAAGTTCAGTGACATCAATAGAAATATTAGCAGAGTTAGAAACTGCACCACTACTATCTTGGACTGTATAACTAATCGGAGTTGTCTGACCTGTAAAACCCTCTACTGGAGTAAAGGTGAGGTTTCCCTCATTGTCTACTGTGTATGTGCCTTCTCCTGGTTGTGTGAAGGTAGTATCCTGTTCTGGGGTATTGGGGTTTAGGTCTACGGTGGTGGTGTCTATTGTTGTCTCTGGGTCACTATCATCATCGGTAATGTTGAAGGTTACTGGTTGCCCTGCTACTGTTGTGCTGCTGTTGTCTGTTGCTACTGGTGGTAGGTTTACTACTTCCACTGTGATATTGGCATTGTTTGATGTATTGCCGTTGTTGTCGTTGACAGTATAGGGTATTGTGACAACTCCGATGAACCCATTTGTGGGGGTAAAGGTCAGGTTGCCGTTTTCATCTACTTCAAAAGTACCTTGGTCTGGTAGTTCTAATGTTGTTTGATTTCCTGGAGTATCTGGGTCTAGGTCGATGGTACTGGGGTCTACTTCTCCTTCGAGGTCGATGTCGTTGTTGGTGATGTTGAATGTTACTGGTTGGTTAATAAAGCTGTTGGCAAAGTCATCGGTAGCTATGGGAGGACTGTCAATTACTTCTACGATAATATTAGCACTATTGGTGATGTTGCCTGCGGTATCTTCTACGGTGTAAGGAATTGTGACAACTCCAATAAACCCATCTGTGGGAGTAAAGGTGACAATTCCTTCTTGGTCTACTGCAAAGGTGCCTTGGTCTACTGTGAGTATTGTTTCTTCTAGTTCTGTGGTGCTGGGGTCGAGGTCGATAGTTCCTGGTTCTATGTCTTCTCCTGCTTCGGCGATGTCGTTGTCTGTGATGTTGAAGCTGACTGGTGTGTTGATGACTGTGCTGGCATTGTCGTCGCTTGCTGCTGGCCGTATTTCTGTGACTGTGACTGCGATTTCGGCTGTATTTGATAGATCGCCATTGTTGTCGGCGACGGTGTAGGTGATGGGTGTTACTTCTCCGAGGAAGTCGGCAACTGGTGTGAATGTGATGTTGCCATTATCGTCTATTTCAAATGTGCCTTGAGCTTGTTGTGTGAAGGTGGTTTGTCTGCCTTCTGTGTTGGGGTCTAGGTCTACTGTGGTTAGGTCTAATGTGCCGTCACTGTCTGTGTCGTTTTCGCTGATGTTGAAGGTGACTGGTATATTTACTCCGGTGTTGGCGTTGTCGTTGGTTGCTACTGGTGGTGTGTTGATGACGGCGATGGTGATGTTGGCGCTGTTTGAGAGTTCGCCGTCGTTGTCGTTGACTGTGTAGGGGATGGTTGCTTCTCCTACGAAGTCTGGTTCTGGTGTGAATGTGACGTTGCCATTATCGTCTATTTCAAATGTGCCTTGTTCGGGGATGACTCTGGTTTTTTGCTCTCCTGGTGTGTCGGGGTCTAGGTCTATGGTGCTGGGGTCGATGTTGCCGTCTATGTCGTTGTCGTTGTCTGTGATGTTGATGGTTACTGGCTGGTTTTTGAGTGTTGTGCCGTTGTCGTTGTTGGCTACTGGGGGTTGGTTGGAGATTATAGCGATGTCTGTGCTGCCGGCTACGGTTGCTGTGCCGTCGCTGACACTATATGTGAAGTCTCCTGGGTCGTCTATGCCGTTGTAGTCGGCGGGGGCGTCGTATTGTAATGTTGTGAGTTGGGCTGGTGTT
>NZ_JAAHGU010000036.1:41044-57243 GCF_010692685.1 Okeania sp. SIO2F5
GATGTCTGTGCTGCCGGCTACGGTTGCTGTGCCGTCGCTGACACTATATGTGAAGTCTCCTGGGTCGTCTATGCCGTTGTAGTCGGCGGGGGCGTCGTATTGTAATGTTGTGAGTTGGGCTGGTGTTAATGCCTGGCCGTTGGTGACTGCTGTGCCGTCTGCTAGGGTGACTGTGCCTAGTGTGGGTAGTCCTGTGACTGTGATGGTGAGGGGGTCTCCGTCTGGGTCTGTGGGGGCTGCTAGACCTAACCCTGTGTCTGTGCTGCCTTCGTCTACTGTGATGAGACTGTTGTTGGCTTCTGGGGGTTCGTTGGGGTTGATGATGATGTCTGTGCTGCCGGCTACGGTTGCTGTGCCGTCGCTGACACTATATGTGAAGTCTCCTGGGTCGTCTATGCCGTTGTAGTCGGCGGGGGCGTCGTATTGTAATGTTGTGAGTTGGGCTGGTGTTAATGCCTGGCCGTTGGTGACTGCTGTGCCGTCTGCTAGGGTGACTGTGCCTAGTGTGGGTAGTCCTGTGACTGTGATGGTGAGGGGGTCTCCGTCTGGGTCTGTGGGGGCTGCTAGACCTAACCCTGTGTCTGTGCTGCCTTCGTCTACTGTGATGAGACTGTTGTTGGCTAATGGGGGGTTGTTATCACTAATATTAACAATGATCGTACTCATACCCATTAGCGGACCGCCACTACCTTGATCCGGATCATCCGTGGCTGGATCGCTATCTTCTGTGTTACCATCATCAATAGTGTATTTAATAGTTACTGAATCTGGTTCATCTCTCAAAGCAGCGGCTTTACTATAGGCAATATTTTGCAATGCCAGGTCAACTAAGTCGCCAGTAGCATTATCATTGAATGTTAGTAGCAGTGTGCCATTACCATTAGTAACTGTACCAATAGTAATACCGTTAACTATGAGAGGTGTCAGAGGGTTATTCTCTGTTAATTCTCCTAATACTCCAGTATTACCACTACTAAATTTATCGTCATTATTTGCCCCTCCATCTCTTGACAAGGTAAGGGTAGCACCACCGTAGTTGTTTCTTTCATCTAGTTCTATATCTGTAATTGTGGCATCACTGTCTAGAATAACTGGAACGCCATCTGGGGTGACAGTGATAGTATTATCCAGATTTTGAAAAGAAGGAGGATCGTTAACTGGAATAACATTAATCGTAGTGATCGCAGTATTACCCAGATTCCCTTCTGTATCAGTTAACTGAATATTTACTTCCCTTGGAGTTCTGTCAGGAGTATCACTGGGATTCCTAAATTGAATTGCTCTTAGAGCTGCTTCAAAATCTTCTGGGGTGGCTCCATTTATATTATCTACTGCTGTCAAGGTAATAAGATTACCACTGACGTCAGGAGTTATGCTAACAGGTAAAGCTGAAGCCAAGAATAACTCATCATCGGTTTGAGGATTAGTCAGCGTAATAGTTGCGCTACGAATATTTCCACCATCCACTGGATTTCCATCAGCATCTACTGTAAATCCATCAAAATCTTGAATTTGTACAGTCTCATCAACTATATCAACACCAGTATCATTCTCAGTAAAGGTTTCTTCATAAGTGAAAGCGGGAGTCTCAGGATTCTCATCCTGATCAATAAACGGAACATCAAACGGCGATGGTTGCCTTGGGTCGGACATTCCATCGTTACTATTTGTAGGTGCAGCATTAGCAACGAAAGTCGCTGTGGGAGAACCTATCAGATAATCATCAACACGATAAAATTCTCCTACATTGTTACGACTAACATATAAATTATCTTCACGATCTATCCATGCAGCACCAAACTCCTGTCCAGCAGGTAAACCAGGTACTATTGTTGTAGTAATACTATTATCTTGTAAATTGATTGTATATAGCTGACCATTGTCACCTGCTCCGTAGAAGAATTCGTTGCCAGTAACATCATCTCTTCTGTATACTATATCTACAACTCTCTGTAAGCTATCTCCAGTAAGATTAATCTGTTCTTGAACGCCAGTAGTCAGATTAATTTTTGTAAGTTGTGTATCACCTGTCCGTACCCAGAGATTACCTTGATCGTCTACATCCCCTGAATTTAATTTTCGAGTTCCAGTTACTGGTAGAAAACCTAAATCTTCAATTGTGCCATCAGAATTAATCCTAATAACATTTCCTGCTGTCTCCCCGTCCCCCTCATCATTATCTGTAATTTGAATTCCATAAAGAAAGTTATCTTGTATATTATACCCAGTGGCATTATATACAGGAACTACAGGGACTCCTCGCTGTTCATAGTCACCTGTGAGAGGATTATATATTCTTAGCTCACCAGCAATAACCTGATAAAAATAGGGCTGTTCATCAAAAGGCTCTAGAATATGCTCCCACTGATGTTCAACCCGATCGCTGAATGCTAGGCCAACCTCAATCTCACCTTTAGTAACCTCTAACTCCCAGTCACCTCCCAAAGCAGCACTACCTGTTGGTCTAGCAGAAGCAGCAATATTTGCCCCTGTTAACTGATGTAGCTTTTCCAAAAATTCTGTACCTGCATTTCCGGAAGCTATATTACAACCATAGAGCAATATATTAGTAACCGACCAAGTTTCTAATTCTTCAGCATAATCATTGTTGATATTATTAGTATTTAATTGGCTATTACCCAAAGATAAACATCCCGGTACACCGTGAGAAACTATATGTATGGATGATATCTGAGGATATTTTTTGATAATTTTGGTAATTTGCTGAATACCATCGTCATTTGGATGAAGAATAACTACTTTTGTCCCTGACAAAACTTCTGTAGCTAAACTCTGATAATCCTCCACATGAGAGTCTATAAAGACTATTTGTTGTTGTGTTTTTGCTTCTGTCGAAAAATCAAATAATTCGATAGACTTTTTGGTAGATAAGGATTGGTAGATGTTGATTGTAGACATTAGAATTTTTTCCCTTAAAAATTGATGGTAGATAGAGTTTATTTGTTAACCTTATATATAGACGATTTTATTAACTTGGTGTTTCTCTAAATTAGATACTAAGCAAAATATAAGAGTACTAGCCTCTTGTTAATTATCTATATCTATAGTTTTAATTTTAAGACAGACAGCAACTCAAACGCTTCCTACAAGTGGGTGATGATGATATTCACACCATTTGATTATTTACAGATATTAAAAGTTTATTGTGTTCCTATATAGAAATTCATAATATACACCATAAATTTTTCTCCAGCAAAAATAGAATGGAGAATTTATACTTTACTTCTTCTTAAAGAGAAACAAACAAAGCTGATAACTAAATACTCATTTATATCAAGTTACTCAATAATTTTAAACAAGGCAAATATACTTATTTGTTTTGTTATATCAAGTTTGGCTAACCGTCATATCATGTCTGGTTAAATACTGAATCAATAATTGCTTCAGAGTCAGACTAGGGAACATTAGCTTAGGCAACCAAAGGAGTTATGAATTTAGATTATATTTGATTGAATAGTTATTGACATCCTCCCAACGCTGCTCTCACGAGACAGTATGGGATTCCCTAGTATCAATACTAGGGGCCTTCTGTTGCCTCTTGACAGAAGAGCTGTGCTAACAATTCAGCTGTCCTCTGGGATTTACTCCTTTCAGGTCTAAAGGCGCGCTCCACAGTACGTCGCCAATCCGACGGCTCCCCTAGACACTGCGAGTCCTGCAGCCAAAATATTTATTGCCACATTAATATCCTTGTCATTGTGAATACCACATTATGGGCAATCCCACTCTCTTACACTACTCAGAAAATCTAAATCTTATTATTTTTTCCAAGATGTAAGCATAGCTGAAGTTTCTTTGTAGCCTACTCGTTGCTTGTGTTCATACCAGGCTTTAGTTCTAGCTGCTAAAGCTTTGTTGTAGATCAAGCGTACACAACCCAACGTCCTTAGTAGGAAATTTTCCTGCGACTGAGTAAGGTAAAACCTGAATTTGTACACTTTTTCAACCATCTACTGTTTAGTTATTGAACAAATAAATTTTAACATCTTATCTGTGAAACCGCAATAATATTAATTGGCATTCATCCCGATCCTCCCGTGACCAGAGAGTCCCGGTCTTCTGCCAACGTTGAGATAAACAATAAAGAACAGGGATAACATTGACAAACAGTTCAACAGAGGGGATACTTGAGCAAATATAGAGAGGAGGAGAGTTTTTATCACTAATTTAAGAGACTTGATCTTCGCCCATCTTACAGCAAAATAACATTACCTTAAGTTTACTTTATATATTATATATAATATATCCTTAAATTTTCTCTATAGCACGTTTGAAACCACAATTTTTGACCGTTGCTAGTGCTAAAGAGACTGCTAATACCTCAATCAATATCTATCTGTTTTTTGAGTGTCTCCAATTTGTCGTGAGTTGAGTCATCTACTATCCTTGTGCAAGTTGAAGAATTCCGCATTATTGATCAAGCGCAACGTCGGGAGGATGTCAAACATAAAAACTAACGGGAAAAAAGTTCCCGGAAGATTTATCCCCTGGTTGAATAACGACACGCGGGTTTTAACCCGGAGAAAAGTATGTTATACTAGAAATAGCAAGTAAAAACAAGGTTTGTCGCCATGACAAGACCGCACTTTGCGGTGAAATTCCGGCGAACAGGAGATGGGGACGATGCTTCCTACGAGGGCTGTTTGCGCAGCATTCCGCAGGAAAAGCAAGCAACGCAGCTAGAGCAGTGATTTATAGCTCCAATATCTTGAGTAAAACCACTCGTGAAAGCTACAAAAAAAAAGGTAAGCTCACAGCTAGATTTCGATCTATGCCGAGGAGTATAGAAGTCTGCCCTTCAGTCTTGAAGCAAATGTGGATTTATATTTGCGGTGGATTTGCCACAGAATCCAGGGTGTTTCAACCCCTGGAGATGTCAATATTATCTCTATCACAAATCTTGAAAGAGGACTCCCATTATAATCGCGAGATTTAACGGTAAGACGGGGCGTATAAACTGCGCGGGAAACCCACCCAGACAGCCTCTCATAAATTTCAACCAGAAAAATAATTGAGCAACAGGCGAAACATTTTTGGTTTTATAATCCTATCAATAGCAGTGGGACACACCGTTAAATAAAAGCGCACCGCCTGTGCTGAGGTTCCCTCAGGGTAAAGACGGAGCCAGAAAGCTTGTGGAGATGGTAATTGCGGAAGTACAACTCAGTTTATTTGATTTGTTGCCTAATCAAGAATCCGTGTTAGCGTAGCGTTGCGCCATCAAAACAAGAATCTCCCGTTATCATCTTTGATTTGACGGTGAGAGTGTTAATTGTAGAGAAATTCCATTCCTGAGCTTACATCGGGGGCCATTAGCCCCTATTGTGAATTATTCAGCAGTAAAAATTAATGTTCCTTTTGCTGCTTCTAAACTATCACTAATTTTTTGCCCATCGTGAAAAGCAGCCAAAATTACATCACAAGTTTTTCCCCAAGCAATTATACCGTTGGCATCAATAGCGATCGCTCCTAAGTCCCTCTGATGTTCATGAGCTTCAGCAAATGAACGTTCAAAAGCTGCTTTGAGTGAAAAACCATCTGTTACCCGAATCACAATTTTGGCGGCCAAACATTCATCAATAATATCTTCTCCAATGCCTGTACAGCTAACTCCAGCACTACCAGTGGCATAATTTCCGGCGGGCATGGCCGAATCACTTACACGACCAATCTTTTCAAAACCTTTTCCACCAGTAGAAGTACCTGCTGCTAATCTCCCTTCTTTATCTAAGACTACAACTCCTATGGTGCCAGTGCCTGGAGATTCTGCCACGACATTTGCCATCTTTCTACTAAAGTCTTGTTTGCGGTCTTCTAGCCATTCGTTTAATCGTTTATCTGTGAGGGGGTTGTAAACGGGCATTTGTAGTTCCCGCACAAATTCAGCAGCTCCATTATCTGATAATACGCGATCGGGTGATGTTTGCAGTGCTTTGGCCAACTCAATGGGGTTTTTAATCCGGGAGACATTGATCGCCCCACTAAACCGATGATTCAAACCATCCATCAAGGAAGCACTCATCCGAATTTGGCCATCAGATTGTAGGACTGAACCTGTCCCAGCATTAAATATGGGGTCATCTTCTAATAGTTGACAACCACGGACAACTACATCAATGGCCTTTGTGTCGCCCAGAAGCAAGTTATGTAATTCATCTACTATTCTATGGAGAGATTTACGAACAGTTTCTAATCCTCCTTTTTCCTCAAGGGAACTACCTGCACCGCCGTGAATAATTAGTTTTGGTTGCATTTTTTGTTGTGATTAACTACAGAATAATTGACATACTTAGGTAAGCTGTTTTGCATTTAAACCATATATCCAATTTTTGTCAAAGGGAATAGGGAATATACAGCATATTTCGGGCAAATGATGTACAGGGTAAATGGTGAAAACATTGTAGTGCGGTCATCTTGCCTGCGATGGGTGTACCTCATAGAGTCGCAAAGTGCTGTAAAATCTAAATTATTCTTAGCTTATGAGGCTATATGTCAGTTTGTTTGTCAATATTTGACTTGCGTCGCCGACATCTTTCAGAACAATATTTGACTTTATCCCAACACTCAGCCCATTTTTTCCGCCAGCTAAAAGGGCGATTACATACAGGGCATATTTTGGTTGGTAAGTCAGATTTAGATTTAGTCTTTCCCATACATGATATGATATTTAGTCCCAGTGTGTGAAAAAAGCATTGTTTATATTACCTTTGCTAGTTTTTTGCTGTTCTGATTTTTGCTTATTTTACTATACCTATTAATTATTTTACCGAAAAAAGATGATTTTGAGAATTTAAAATTTATCTACTTTTAAAATATCAAATCTAGGCTTCTAACTATAAACAATTTTTCCTTCTACCAAGAGGAATATACAGCCAAAAGTTGGGAATTTTAGATAATTTTTTTCTTCTTGATTAATTTATGCAAAAATGAAGACTTGTAAAAACTTATTGACGAAGATTTTTCCTTATGTATTGCTTTTGATGATGACGGCGATCGCTCTTTATTTTACGAGGCCAGTTTCTTTACAAATTCGTTGGAATGATGAAACACTTTACTACACTGTAGCTCAAAATATTGTGCGTCATTTTGACTTTAATAGTAATCATTATTTAGCTAGTAGTATTATTCAAAAGGGTTATCCGACTAAGGATACTCATCTCCCTGGTTATCCTTTGATTTTGGCTGTTGGTTTTTTGATTGGTGGCATTAATGAAAGAACACCGTTTTTTGTTAATTATTTTCTGCTGATTTTGACGATATTTTTAATTTTTACAGTTGGCAGATTCATTGCTAATCAATGGGTTGGTTTTGGGGCTAGTTTGATTTATTTGATTTATCCTTACACTTTAATTTTGACTCATTCAGTAATGACAGAAATATCGGCTGCTGCTGTAATCATGGTGGTTGTTGCTCTTTTGTTTGTACAAAAAGAAAGCTTTTTAAAAGGGATATTTTTAGGTTTAGTAATAGCTTTAGCATATTTAATTAAACCATTCTTATTAACCTTATTTCCTGCCAGTATAGCTGTTTTGTGGATTGAGAAAAATCAACATTACAAAAAAACTTTCTTGAGCTTACTATTTTCTTTTGGATTACTGTTTGTCACTGTTTTAATTCCCCTTTCTCAAAATCAAGAAATTTATCCCTATGCAGCAACAATAATTTTATCCCAATCTAATTTGACTGATATGCTGAGAATGATCTGGGAAAATTTTCTATTTAATTGCACTCTCATAATTAATTTTAAAAAATTTTCAGTCTATGGAACAATTACTATTTCAATGCTAGTGTTATGGAGTATTAATTTAGCTGTACTTGCAACAGCAAGTTATCAAAAAAAGTTACAACGATGGCAAAAATATACAAATTTATCTATTTTTAGCTTAATTAATTTTCTCTCAGCTTTACTGGCATTTTTATTACTTTATCAATATATTAATGCAACTAGAGGATTAGCAGTTTTTTCTCCATTAATGGCAATCTTATCTGTGACTGGTTTGTGGCTATTAACACCACAATTAAAAATCAAAAAAGTAGTAGCTATTGGATTAGGAATTTGTCTGTATTTAAGTTACTCAAACTTTGTCACTTTTCACCTACTCAGAAAAACCCAACAAAGACAGTATCAACGTTTATCTACTAATAGTTCCCGATTAGAAAAAGTCATCTCAAAATTGCCAATTCAACCACAGGTAGTTATGTCTGAAAAAAATCTTTATTTAGCGATCGCTAATTATCCAACTCAAGTAATTTGGCAATTACCCCAAACATTACATGAATTACGAGAAGTAGAAAAAAAAGTGAGAGTAGAATTGATAGAATTAAAAGATTCTGACCCAATTTTTCAAGAAAATTTACAAGTTTATCAGAATTTAAACCTATTAAATAACCGTTACATCTTACAATACCAAGACCAAAATTTTTATTACTATTTAAGATTGGATAAATAATATACATCAGATAAAATAATTTTCTAAATATGGAAGTATATTTTATGAAATATTCGCCGTTTTTTTTAGATAAAAAAAATGCTTATGTATAAAAAGAATCTATCAATTTATCTCTTTTAAATTCTGACTTATAGCATCCTAATATAAACGATACCAGAAGTAATTTAATCTCAAAAAATTCAAACAGGTAAATTTATATTGGTCACTAATATCTTCAACAAAAAACAGATGGAAATTTACAACCATTAAAACCTGGGAAACTAAGGTTTAGTCATTTGACAAATGCGGAACTAGACTTAAGATAACTAGTATCAGACTGTTGCTAATACTAAGTTATACCAGTTTGAAAAAATAATGCTTTGAAGAAGGAGACAGGAGACAGGAGACAGGAGACAGGAGGAAAATTACATGGGGATTCGCTCCCCCAAGTAATTTTGAACACTCCAGTTGACGGTGGGGTATTAAACCCACAAAGAAAATGATAAAAAGTGCATCTTGATCGGATATGCTTAAAAATAGCTTATCCAGTTCATTTTAGATAGTTATATCTATCGTTTTCCCTTTTTTTTCAATATTTATCCTTCTTCCTTCTTGCTTCTTCCTTCCTTCTTACTTCTACTATTTGTAACAAACGTTGATCAAATTGGTATTAACAATTGCATGGGGTTCTTCGCTGAATTTATATTTAGCTTCTACCCAATTTTCTCCTTTAGAAGTTTCCAGAAGAGTTGGTTTGACTTTTCCCATAAATCTTCGCTGTAAAAATTGATGATTCATATCAATTAAATTTTCTTTAATAAATGAATAATGAAAATTAGCCGACGGGAAAAATACATGGTTTTATATTCATTATTAGACCAATTTTTAATGTCTGGAAAGGGCACGGTTTTAGCTAATTCTGTTTTTCTATAAAAGACAAAAATATGACCATAAGCTTCCTGACAAGGATAACTTTTTACTCCTTTTGGTAAAGGGCAACCTGTTGTTAAATAAGAAACTTTTGTTATTTTTCCTGTGTTATCGTATTGCCATCCATGATAACTGAAGCAAACCAGATTTAATATCAATTTATGGGTAAAGCAGAAACTACTCAATATCTAGATGCAAAAAATTCCTAAATTCACCGATAATTGATATAATTAAGCCCATATAATATTACTATTTTTTTATTTAAAAATGGCAAATTTAATCTTACTATTTCTGTTAAGTATTACTCAGGTTTTAGGAGATATTTGGTTAAGTAAAGCCATGAAACAATTTGGGGAAATTAATCTAGTTAATTCTGAAAATTGGATACCATTAATATCTTATTTGCTGACAAATTTTTGGATTTGGTTAGGAGTAATTTTTCTCATGCTTTCTCTGGGGTTATACCTCACTGTTATTTCTAAACTTGACCTGAGTTATGTACTATCAATACACTCTTCAACTTATTTATTAAATGCTTTATTTGCTTGGTTGATTTTAGGCGAAACAATTTCAAATATGCGGTGGATAGGAACTTTAATTATAACTATTGGTGTATTGATTGTGGGTTTAAGTAAAACTCTTTATGAAGACCGACGAAACCATAATTTTTATCTCCTATTAATGGCATTATCTTTTAGTTTTTATCGGTCTAAAACTTGGTTAGCGATCGCGATTATTGCCTTGGCTGATTCAACAGGAGATTTATATCTTGCCAGAGGAATGAAAAAAATCGAAGAAGTAAATTTACAATCAATGAAAAATCTCATTAAACAAGTAGGTATAATCCTCATAAATCCTTTAATTATTAGTGGAGTTTTTTGTCAAACAATTGCTTTTTTATCATTGATTTCGGTATTAAGTTGGGCAGATGTTAGTTTTGTGCGACCTGCCACAGCTTTGACTTATGTTTGTAGTATTTTAGGAGCGAAAATTTGGTTAAAAGAAAAGGTTTCTCAAGGGAGGTTGATCGGAATTATTTTTATTGTAATTGGTCTGATAGTTAATCGATAAGGAAGAAGGAAGGAGGAAGAAGGAAGAAGGAAGAAGGATAAATATTGAAATTATATTACCGAATAATTAATAATTAATAATTAAATAATTCTGGTTTAAAGCCGACCCTTTTAAGGGGAAAAAAGCGGTTGAGGGATGGCGAGGTCCCCTCGCCATATCCAATCAACCAAGACAGCCGTCGTTAGCGGAGATTCCCGTAGGGTGGGATGGATGGGTTTCCTAACCATATCCAATCGACCAAGAGAAGAAATAATATTTCCTTATATTCAATTCCGTAACGGTTTTAACCAGAGGTAATTATCAATTATCAGTCAATGAAAGTAGATTCCAAGTATATAAAGTACAAATATTAACAATTAAATGAATGCAAGTGCGTGCATCTTGCCCGCTTCGGGGTGTACTTCACCAAGGTAGAATCCGCTGTAAATCCAGCTCACCCTGTGAGCAAACTGAAAGTATAGATAGAGAAAGAGATTTAATGAATTGCCGGAATATTATTCAACTACAAGAAAAAGGTGATTGAGAATGAGGGGATAATTTGGACTATATTTTGGGTTAAATTAGATAAATAGCGGAGATTTAATACTGATGAATAAAGCAATAGCTCAAACCATTGCTTCTACATTTCCTTTTTGGGAAAACCTAGATTCTGAAGCCAAAACAAATTTTCTTAACGAATGTCAACAAATCAGTTTGTCGCCCAGTCAATTTGTCTGTTTAGAGGGAGATATTTGTCATCATTTACCACTCATAATTTCTGGAAATGTTCGTGTTTACAAAATAGGAGAAAGTGGTAGAGAAATTACTCTTTATCATTTAGAAAAAGGTGATAGTTGTATTATGACAGCTTCTTGTATCATCAGTCAAAAAGTATTTCCAGCATTTGCCATTGCCGAGACAGAAGTTGAAGCTTTGATTATTCCTGCAAATAGCCTCAAAAAATGGGTAATGCACAACACTATTTGGCAAGAATATATCTTCGGAATACTTTCCCAACGATTAGCTAATGTAATTGAAATAATTGAAGAGGTTGCTTTTCGTCGCATGGATTCTCGAATTGCATCATATCTTTTACATAATGTCAATAGTAAGATACAAACTTTACAGATAACCCATGAAGCGATCGCTCAAGAATTAGGCAGTTCTAGAGAGGTAGTTAGTCGAATTCTCAAAACTTTTGAAAGACAAAAATTATTATCTCTTTCAAGAGGAAAGATTGAACTATATAGCTGGGAAAAACTTGAGAAGATTGCCCAGTTAGGAAAATATTAATTAGGGCTTGCTGGTTAAATATCAAAGCATTGAGATATAAAGACTTTAGCCTTTTTTCGGTCAAAAAAGGTGCGCCTGTTTCAGCTCTTCATGCTCAAAAAGGAGCGTATTTTAGGCGCATAGTTGGGCAGAACAATCTTGGGACAATTCTTACTCCTACCTCCTCGCTCATTCCCATTTCTCCTGTCTCCCCCTCCTGGGAGGGGTTAGGGGTGGGTTGTCTCCTGTCTCCTACCCTCACCAATAAGACTTTTTCAGCAAACCCTAATTAGAAAATTTATCTTTTTCCTTATGGGTTTAATACCCCACCGTCTACACGGTGCAAATTTGGTAGGTGAATTGAGAATCCTCATCAACCCAAATCTTCTGACTCCTGATACTAAATCCGGTTATACAGCGATCGCACTTTCTACTTCCATTCAATGCAGACAGAAAATGCCGCAATATCCCCAGATAATTCTCACTCTCATTCTTCCTTTCTCCTGACTCCTGACTCCTTCTTCAATATGTGACTTTATCACAGAACAAATAGAGATAAATTGGCTATTGTTTTTCATAGATGACTAATTATTAGGAGGTCAAAATCACTATGGAAGAAAGTCTCCCTCTAGAATACCCTTCAATTTCTCGCCGACAATTACTTAACTTTCTAACTGGTGCAGTTGTCGCAACTACCGCCAGTACCGCACTCTATCCTGCAGCAAAATTTTTTGTCACCCCAGGAGAAAGTAACGAGGATGGTTCAATTATTGCCAGAGACCGCTTGGGATATCCCATTCCTGCCAGCCAGATTTTAGCACAACCAAAAGGAACTCGTGCTTTAGTCGCAGGAATAGCTGGAGAACCAACATATCTGGCGATCGCAGAAGATGGTAAGTTAGACACCATGGGAATTGTCGATAATTGTACCCATCTCGGTTGTACTTTTCCCTGGAATCCCAATGACAATCAATTTCAATGTCCCTGTCATGGGTCTCGTTATGCTGCTGATGGTTCTGTTGTAAGAGGTCCTGCTCCTCTTCCTCTGAAGCTAGTACAGGTCAAAGTACAAGAAGATGTCATCTGGATTTTTCCTTGGACAAAAAATGATCCCCGAACAGGAGAAAAACCTTGGTGGATTTAAGCATCAATAGACATCTCCAGAAAAGAGGCAGTAGGCAGCTTTGCTGTAGGCAGTAGGGAACCCACCCCTCGCCCCTCCCCCTCCCACGAGGGGAAAGAATTGATATATCTAGTGTGAGAATTGATTTGATTTTTTATTATAGGAGATGTCTAATTTACATTTACAGCGGTTTTCATTTCGGTAGACTACAGGGCGAATGGCCATTTGCTAACTCAAAGCTCCGCTATCGCCTCTACAGGGTTTTGATGTGGTTCATCAATCAGCAAAAGCGCTGTAGTAGATCAAAAACTCTTCTATAAACTTTAAATAGATTAGTTTTTTGTATTTTTTTAGGCTATATTTTGAAGTGTGATATCAAATCCGTTTAATTGGACATAAAAAAATTCTTAAATCGTCATAACTACGCTCATCAAAGTGATTCTCTCTCCTCCTGACTCCTGACTCCTCTTGACTTAACCAATCTATAACTGTTTCACCGGATTTGATATCAAATGTGGGCGATAGACTAACTTTGGTTGAAGGTGCGTTGCAACGCACCCTACAGGTATAATTCCTGTGTAAGTTCTGAATAATTAAAACCGCATAATCCAAGGCAACTCTTCCATCACTGCCCGCAGAGAATCTACATTACCTTTTCTTATTAAAGCTTTTGCCGTATCTAACAACTTACCTTTTTTGATTGACTGATAAGCATCCTGCATCGACACTGCAATATTTTGCATTAGACTCGAATCTCGATAACAATTAATCATACATTTTGTACAACCATCCCTTACCAACTTTGAACTATCAAACTCATAAATAGAACACATCGGTTCATGCCAAAAATGACAACGCCATAAGTTTAAATCCCAGTCCAGAAAAAAGAAGCGATAACCCGCCAAACAAGGATAACGCTGTTCCTCATCCTGGACAAACCTCTGCATTTCTTCCAGAGAAAGGGTCGGATTAACTACACGAAATTTCTTTTTCAGTTGCTTCACCTTTTCATAAGCTTGCCAGAGACTTTCATTTGTGTGAGTGACCAGACCAGCATCAGAAAATCCCAAAAAATTAGAATCAAGTTTAGTTAATGGATAAGAAAAAACCACTGACTCAAAACCAAGTGATGTCAGAAAATCAGGCAGTGCATCATAATCAACCAAATGACTCATGGTTACAGAAGCAGTCGAATACATACCAATATCTTTCAGCACTTGGTTAGCTTCTTTGATTTTATTGCATACACCAGGCAACCCACGATTTTTCTCGTGAATTTCTTCAGTTGCGGCATCAACTGATATGATTAAACTAGACAAACCTGCATCAGCTAATTCGTGAATTTTGCTCGGCGTTAACAACCCACCGTTTGTCACCACCATCGGTTTTATTCCTAATCCTGCTGCATGGTCAACAAATGTTATGAGATTAGGATTAAGAGTAGGCTCCCCGCCTGTAAAAACTAGATATCTAATACCTTCTCGAAACAGGATATTAATTGAGTCTAATCCCTCATCGAGGCCGACAAACTGTGTTTGTTCTTTAGGAAAAGTATCCCGTGCAAAGTTGCAGAAACCACAATTAGCGTTACAAACATTGTTAATGGCAAATTGACAAAATCCTGGTCCTCCTGCCTGAAAAACTAGCTGTAAGGTATCTAGAATGCTAGTTGTAGTTGACATACCACGATGTTTTTGGTTGGCGGTGAGTTTTGTACTGCTGTTCTCAGGTGTGTTGTGGATGTTTGTTTTCATAGTTATTGGTAGTTACTTTACTTTCTAGGGGTGGGAAAATGGGTAGAGGTTTGGTAACCAAGATCCTACAGGAGTCATACTAACTTAAACCATGAGCGATCATCCTGTAAACTAAACTAGAAACTTGTTATTGTTTTCAAATTGAAATAGTGGTGCTGAAATACCTATAAATGTTCCTTTTATCGTTGCTGCTAATGTGGGTTTATTTTCTCATCTCCGAGATTCAGGAATTGTACCAGATGTGTTTTTAAGCTTAAATATTATTGGCAGTGAAGAATGGTGGGAACGTAATGTTCGTTCTTATTTATTCTGGGAATTTGGTAAACCACCAGATGTAGTAATTGAAATTGTTTCTCCCGCTCCCGGCAATGAATTAGGAAGTAAATTAACAGACTATGCAGAGTTACGAATTCCTTATTATGTTGTCTACGATCCATTGCAAAAACTCAGCCAAACTGTACTGCAAGTATTTCAACTTTATGGTAGTTCTTATATTCCTAAAAATGATGCTTGGTTTGCAGATGTTAATTTGGGATTAACTCTTTGGAATGGTGTATTTGAAAATCTGAATGGTACTTGGTTGCGTTGGTGCGATGCCGATAGAAATGTGATTAAAACAGGAGATGAAATAGCAGCAGAAAAAAATGCTGAAATCTCTCAAAAGGATACTGAAATATCCCAAAAGAATGCTGAAATATCCCAAAAGGATACTGAAATATCCCAAAAGAATGCTGAAATATCCCAAAAAGACATTCAAATCAAACAGGCGTTATTATTGGCAATTGAAATGGGATTAAAACTCAAGTTTGGTGATGAATATGTGGAGATATTATCTGAGATTTCCAAAATAGACGATCTGAAATTGTTGGAGGCGTTAGCGGAGCTTTGCGTCAACAATCGCTTCTCAAATTCCTCAGATGTCCTCAACGGATGAATTGCGCAAACTATAGCGCTGCGCGCAGGCAACAGCTCATCTGGCAATAGGGGGAATAAATTACCGATAATATAAGACTTTTGGGGTTGGTGATTAGGTAATGCCATTAAATATTTATGAACGGTACAATTATAGTTTTTTTCATAGATATTTGAGACAAAAGCATTACGCATTCACCAATGCCAGACTTTTAGCTATTGGACACCTCCTGCAATTTGTAAATATGCCAGCCCACATTGCTATATATACTGAATAGCTCAAAAATCTGCTGCGAAACACACACTCTCATACCAGACCCGATAAATGTTTGCTGCAAATACACACCCGGTAGGGGCGAATGGCCATTCTCCACTACAAAGTTTTGGTTGTGACAATGTGGTTCAGAGATTGGAAAAAGCGCTATAAGTTAGGGCGTTGCTGAAGCACTTGTATGATATCGATCTTAATTATTTGGGGTTGCACATTATGGAATGATATTGCCAAAAATTGGTTTAGATTTTGACTAAAAATAACCATTAATTAATCATTCTAGCAATTGATTAATCCACAATCCAATTCAATCAAAAATATCAAATCATTCGTCACTGTGCAACGCCAAATAATATGGTAGTCCTATATATATTGTATCCTTCATCACAACTGCCAATTGTCCGTTCGCTGGCAGGAGAAACAGTTGATCATTTTCT
>NZ_JAAHGU010000037.1:0-56808 GCF_010692685.1 Okeania sp. SIO2F5
GATATTAAGGCAGGGATGTACCCATGAAAAGGGACGTTTAAGAGAGGAGCCGTGATGAGGTGAAAGTCTCACGTCCGGTTCTGAAGACGAGTCGGGTAGGGTAACTTACCTGGCTTAGTTTAACAAAACAGGAGATGAAATAGCAACAGAAAAAAATGCTCAAATATCCCAAAAAGATGCTCAAATTAAACAGGCATTATTATTAGCAATTGAAATGGGATTAAAGCTCAAATTTGGTGATAAATATGTGGGGATATTATCTGAAATTTCAGCAATTAATGATGTGAAATTGTTAGAGAGAATTGTTTCTCAAATTCCCCAAATTTCTTCAATGGATGAATTGCGAAAACTATATACTGAATAACTCAAAGTTTGGGTGCATATTCCGTACTCTAATAGACATCTCCAGAAAATTTGAGTGAAGAGGACGCGGGGAGGGGGAGACGTGCAGATAGATGGACCCGGGGGTTTTCTTTAAAAGACATTTCCAAAAATCAAAAATAAAATCAATTCTTATCCATACATCATCAATTATTCCCCTCCTGGGAGGGGTTATGGGTGGGTTCCCTGTTCCCTGTTCCCTCTTTTCTGGAGATGTCTAATGAATAGAGCGAGTAGATTGAATTAATTACTCAATTATCCAATCTCCGCGTCCCCGTGTCACCGCGTCTCCGTGTCCAATCTTCAAAACTTACCCTTGTAAACACTCACCCACTCCCCCACTCCCCTACTCCCCCACTCCCTACTCCCTACATAATATAAACTCCTCCACTCGCTCCCAAACTTTATCTAATAAACCTGTTGCTGCTGCATCAAACCATTCAATTTCTGGGTACGCTCGAAACCAAGTCCGTTGTCGCTTGGCAAACTGACGAGTATGTAAAACTGTTGCATCTATCGCGTCAGTTAAACTAATATCCCCTGCCAAATATTGTTTCATCTCTGCATAACCCAATGTATCTAACAATGGCAACTCCGCACCATATTTTTCACACAAAAATTTTACTTCCTCCAGTAACCCAACTTCCACCATTTTATTAGTCCGATGACGAATACGATCGCCCAAAACTTCCACATCACAGTCTAACCCGATCTGCAAAATAGGATAATCTGGTGGGTTTTCTCCCTGCTGTTGAGAAATGGGTTTCCCACTCACATAAAAAACTTCCAATGCTCGCAACGTTCGTACCGCATCATTAGGATGAATTTTTTGAGCAGCAATCCCATCAACTTGTTGTAACATTTCGTAACATTGCTTTTGACCTAAATCTGCTAACTGCGATCGCAACTTTTCATTAGGCCCAACTCTAGGAATCTTTAAACCTTTAACTACTGCCTTAATATATAGACCCGTACCCCCCACTAATAAACTTGGAGATGCCACATTAGTTTTACTAATTAAATCTTGTGCCTGTTCCTGATATTCTGCTAGAGTTAAAATCTCCGTGGGTTCACAAATATCTACTAGGTAATGAGGTACTAATTCCCGTTCTGTTGTAGTTGCTTTTGCCGTTCCAATGTTAAAATATTTATACACTTGACGAGAATCTGCGCTGATAATCGCCGATCCTAATCTCTGGCCTAAACCCAAAGCTAATCCAGATTTACTCGTAGCAGTAGGCCCACAAATAGTAATTAACATTATCTTCAGATAAATAACATTTCCATTGATAGAAAGTTTCATGGCACTTCACTACTTCTTCCTCATCTTTCCCATTATTTAAGTATTCAACCAAGCATAATATATAGCAGTCAAAGCAAAGGTTAGGACAGATAAAAAGCTTAAAACTCAGACAACGTAATACTTTTCCTTCTTCCTTCTTCCTTCTTCCTTCTTTCTTCTGCTATAACTTATGACTCCTGATTCTTGACTTTTGACTTATATGCTGGGTATATCCCCTAAATAAATTTCTCTTCAAAATAGCCTAGAGTCGCTTTTAAGGCTTTTATGCTATAATTTACTATAACTTTATCATTTTTTTACAAAAGTTGCGATTAAAGCCAGTATTAGGAGGGATATTGCTATGGCCAGCAGCGATTATGGCGCTGAACAAATACAAGTTCTCGAAGGTCTCGAAGCGGTACGCAAGCGACCAGGAATGTACATCGGTACCACAGGACCTCGTGGACTACATCATCTAATCTATGAAGTTGTTGATAACTCTATCGATGAGGCGCTAGCTGGTTATTGCACCCACATCGAAGTCGATCTGAATCAAGATGGTTCTGTGAAAGTGACAGATGATGGCCGGGGAATTCCGGTGGATACCCATTCTAAAACAGGTAAGTCAGCTTTAGAAACAGTGATGACCGTTCTCCACGCTGGAGGTAAATTTGGTGGTGGTGGTTATAAAGTTTCTGGGGGATTACACGGAGTGGGGGTTTCTGTGGTCAACGCTCTGTCAGAATGGGTAGAGGTGACGGTTTGGCGCGATAAAAAGACACATATCCAAGGTTATGAGCGTGGCAAACCTACTGGAAACCTGAAATCTAAGTCTAATAAAGAAAAGCGCACGGGTACATCAGTACACTTTCTCCCCGATGAACAAATTTTTACTACAGGTATAGAGTTTGACTACAATACTGTTGTTGGCCGTCTGCGAGAACTAGCATATTTGAATGCAGGTGTCAAGATTACGATAACAGACCACCGCCTGGAATTAATCAAAAGTGATGAACCACGAGTTGAATCTTATTGTTATGAGGGTGGGATCAAGGAATATGTTATCTACATGAACCGGGAAAAGCAACCTTTGCACGAAGAGGTGATTTTTGTACAAGGTGAAAAGAATGATGTGCATGTAGAAGTTGCTTTGCAATGGTGTATTGATGCTTTTAGTGATAATGTTCTCGGTTTTGCCAATAATATTCGGACTATTGATGGTGGTACTCATTTGGAGGGGTTGAAAACTGTTTTAACCAGAACAATGAATGGTATTGCTCGTAAGCGAAATAAACTCAAAGAAAGTGATTCTAATTTAGGTGGTGAAAATGTCCGGGAAGGTTTAACGGCAGTTATTTCTGTAAAGGTTCCTGAACCAGAATTTGAAGGTCAAACAAAGACAAAGTTGGGCAATACTGAAGTTAGAGGTATTGTTGACTCTTTGGTAGGAGAAGTTTTAACTGAATATTTAGACTTTAATCCTCAAATTGCTGATGCAGTTTTGGAGAAGGCTATTCAAGCTTTTAAAGCAGCAGAAGCAGCACGTCGAGCGAGGGATTTAGTTAGGAGAAAATCAGTTTTAGAATCTTCTCCATTACCAGGAAAACTAGCCGATTGCAGTACGAAAAACCCTGAAGAATCCGAAATATACCTTGTGGAAGGAGACAGTGCCGGGGGCTGTAACGATGGCCATCAACAAGTTATTTTAGCTGATGGACGTAGACTTAGCTTTATCGAAATAGTAGCCGAGCAAGCTGAGGGTAAAGAACATTTTTGTTACACAATTAATGAGAGTGGATATGTGGCAATTGAAAGAATAATTAATGCTAGAATGACTAAGAAAAATGCCACAGTTCTTAAGATAACTTTGGATAATGATGAAACTATCATTTGTACTCCAGATCATCCTTTTATGCTCAGAGATGGTAGTTATAAACCAGCAGCTTTATTAACACCAAATGATGCTTTGATGCCTCTGTATCGAAAGTTATCTCAAAAGACAAAAACTGGTCAGGGATTAGATGGTTATGAAATGGTTTGGAACCCTAAAAAAGAAAAGTGGATTTATACCCATTTGTTGGCAGACTTTTATAACTTGAATGCAGGAGTATATCAGTCAGGAGATGGCAACCATCGTCATCATGTTGATTTTAATAAACTCAATAATAATCCTACCAATATTCAGCGACTTCCAGCAGAGGACCACTTAGCATTACACAGGGAACATCTTGAATTCACTTTGCATCGTCCCGATGTCAAAGAAAAAAGTCGTCAAGCTCATACAACTGATGAATATCGGGCGAAGATGAAGGAACGAATGCAGGAACCTGAGACGCGAGAAATTTTATCACAACAAGCTAAAGCACAGTGGGAAGTTGATGAGTATAAAGCTTTTATGGTTCAGAAATGGCGGGAGTTTTATGATAGCAATGAAGAGTATCGTGAACAAAATCGCGAACAGTTAATGAAAGCACAGCAGGAATATTGGAGTAAAGCTGAGAACTGTGAAGCTCGAGCAGAACAAGTGCGGGATTATTTTGCTAATAACCCAGAAGCACGGGAAGCAGCTTCTGAAGTAGCAAAACAGCAATGGCAAGATGAAGATTTGTTGGAGTGGCGACGGCAAAAAACTAAGGAACAGTGGACTCCTGAATTTCGTGCCAAGCGTCGCGAGGCGTTAAATCAAACTTACTATCGCAAGACTCTTGAGGCGTTGCATAAGGTTTACCAGAGTTCTCGTTTCATAGATTTGGAATTGTATGATATTTATCGTCGTCGCGAGAAGGATAAGTCGATGTTGAAGTTTGAGACTTTCTGCGACCGCTATTTTGGAGGAGACGAATTTTTAGCGCGGGATGCTATTCGTAATTATAATCATCGGGTTGTTTCTATTGAACCTCTGGAAGAGCGACGGGATGTTTACGACATTGAAGTTCCTAATACTCATAACTTTGCTTTAGCTAGTGGAGTTTTTGTGCATAATAGTGCCAAACAAGGTCGCGATCGCCGTTTCCAAGCCATATTACCGTTGCGGGGTAAAATTATCAACATTGAAAAAACGGATGATGCTAGGATCTACAAAAATAATGAAATTCAATCAATGATTACAGCTTTAGGTTTGGGTATCAAAGGTGATGAGTTTGATGTGAGTCAACTACGCTATCATAAAGTAATTATTATGACTGACGCAGATGTTGATGGTGCCCACATCCGCACGTTGTTGTTAACATTTTTCTACCGATATAAACGAGCGTTGGTAGACCAGGGTTATGTATATATTGCTTGCCCTCCTTTATATAAAGTAGAGCGGGGTAGGAATCATTACTATTGTTATAGCGATCGCGAACTCAACCAACTCGTTCAAAATGAGTTTCCTGCTAATGCTAACTATACTATCCAACGGTTTAAAGGTCTCGGTGAAATGATGCCAGGACAACTTTGGGATACGACAATGAATCCAGAAACTCGGACTTTGAAGCAAGTAGAAATTGAAGATGCTGCGGAGGCGGATCGGATATTTACAGTATTGATGGGCGATCGGGTTGCTCCCCGGCGTGAGTTTATTGAAACTTATGGACCAAAATTGAATATTACTGACCTGGATATTTAGTAAAAAATAGGGATGACAAAGGTTCTTTTTGAGCAATTCTCGTAGAGACGTTTCATAGAAATGTCTCTACATTTTTTTTCACATTTATGTCTTGAAGAAAGCAGAAGGCAGAAGGCAGAAGGCAGAGGTCAGAAGGTCTAATACCATTTTGAAAAAAAAATGTTACGAATAATAAGTGTGATTAAAAGACAGGTGCAGGAAATGTCCCTTTGACAGAAAAGAGAATTTATGACCTAAAAACTGGTATTGAAACCATTCCCGTGTGACTTAGTCCTCCTGAGTTCCCCTCCTGAGAGGGGTTAGGGGTGGGTTTATTTCTCAGAAATACCCTAGCTATTTGTAGCAAACATTTATCAATTTGGTATAATTGCTCATGGATAGTCTTCTACACGCCATTGAGTGTCTTATCATCCCATACAATTTTCAACACCCCCGTTGACGGTGGGGTATTAAACCCACAAAAGAAGAGATAATAATATCAACTGATACTATGAAATCTCTACTTTATTCTGCTGCTTCACCCTCCGACTCTGTAGATGACGCTCCCACAGGAGCCATTACACGCGCTAACACTAGGTCTGCTTCTCCTGCCGCTTCTACTCCTTCTGGTAAAGTAATTTGATTTAGCTGAAGAGACTCTCCTAACTTAAGACCTGAGATATCTATATCCAATGTTTCAGGAATTTTATCTGGTTTACATCTGATTGCTAATTCTGTAACAACCTGGTCTAAAATTCCACCATCTACCTTAACTCCTACTGGATCGCCAACAAAATGTATAGGTACTTCTACATCTAAACTTCCATGAGCAGCTACGGAGAAAAAACTTAGGTGAAGAATTAAAGGTTTATAGGGATGAGATTGAACTTCCCGAAGAATAGTTTTGCCACTCCAAGAAATATCAGGAACTTGAAGATCGATAATAGTATTGTTAATAGAGGTATCTTTTAACAACTTTTGTGCTTTTTTAACTTCAATTGTTAATGGAACTGATTCTGTACCTTGATGACCATATAATACTGCAGGAATTAATCCTTCTCGTCTTAGAGCTTTGGTTTTGCTACCTTCAGGTCTTTTTTGACATTCTACTGTAACTTCCATCTTGACTTTTTTCGCTTAGTTTGCTTACTAATTATACCAAAGTTTTGGATACATGACATTGACAATTAATATAATGTTTGTTTAATAGACATAGGCGTGAAAAAGATATAGACTTTTTGCACATAGCAGGCAACAGGCAACAGCTCCGGAAAGCAACAGGGAATAGATTTGTAGGAAAAAGGTACGAAAAATGATTTAGGGAACTGACTTTTACAACTCTAGCTGATATTAAATAAAGGGTAAGTTTATTTTCACCAGATGTCTAATAGCTATTTGGAAAAAACATTCTTCTCACTTCAACAACAAATTTATCTATTTTCCCTACTCCCTTATTTATCAGTATTCAATCGGACTGATAATCTAAAACCTGAACAGATAATTACATTTATAGTCATTTAACTTTAGATTGAAACAAAGATTTCTTGCTATTAGGGAGTTTCAGACGAAAAAACGTCTCATTTTTAAGTTAAACTACTATAATTACATTTTTGAGGCAAGGAATAAGAAATAAACGGCAATAACGAAAAGCGCTGTAAAAGAACTTTTAGACATTCTAGTTTTACAGCTTATCATAATAAAAAATCTCTTAGGATCGAGGAATCAGATTTTCAATTTTTTATATATTTCTGGATTTTTTACCAAACTTCGGTAGTGGTGCATTGTAATGGTATAACCAGTAGGAGGATCTTGCTCCCGTTCTAAGTTTTGCTCGCCTCAAGGTACCATTACGGCGACAGGACTACCAAATCTTTTATTGTAGAAGGCAGAAGTAAAAATCTTACCTGGTCTAAGTTTTAGATTCTTTAGCTGTCCTAACCTTTGCTTCAACTGCGATAAAATATCTTTGAAGAAGGCAGAAGGCAGAAGGGAAAATTGCTTATTGATTCAAACCCCAAGCCATTTTAAGCACAGTTTAGACAGTGGGGTATTAAACCCGCCACAGAAAAGATAATTATGCTTTTGGCAGAAGTTAGTATCCAGAGGAATAACAGAAATAGAAGAGGTATTAAAAAAACGGCATTGCATCACTAAGGGATGATTTTGATATTTGCCCAAAAATTTGCCATTATTGATCAAAAGTTTGAGTTTCAGCAAATTTAATCATCATCCCGCAACTATGCAACCCCAAAAAAACGGAATAAATTAATATTTAACTTTTACTTTTGCCAGCAGTTTATTATTTGAGTAGGTCAGTAAAGTCAAATAAAAAATAATTTTTGAGAAAAAATGGGAGTTAAACAATTTTTTTCTCCTTCCTTAAACTCTAAATTATTAGTTTGAGATTTCTTTATACCCATCCACATTAAAAACAATTATCATTTATCATTTATAGCCAAATCACATCAAAATCAAATTTGATCGATTAAGAAATAATCGTAGTACCATGGGAACCTAGGAGTGCTCGCTTTGGCCCGTGAATTGGGTCTTCAACTACAATAGTCTGATCACGACTAGCTCCTAAAGACACAATGGCAATAGGTACATTCATTAGCTCTGCCAAAAACCGTAAATAATCCAAAGCTTGCTTGGGTAAATCTTCAAGACTTCTACAATCTATAGTTGGCTTTTGCCAACCAGGTAAAGTTTCATAAATAGGTTCACATTTAGCTAGCTGCAAAGAACTACTGGGAAAATCTTCACAACGCTCACCCTCCATGTCATAAGCTACACATACTTTAATCTCTGGCAACTCATCCAATACATCCAATTTAGTAATTGCCATACAATCCATACCATTAATTCGGACTGCATAACGTCCAATTACCCCATCAAACCATCCACACCGACGTTCACGACCAGTTGTTGTCCCAAATTCTGCACCGCGATCGCGTAGCAATGTCCCTATATCATCTTTAGCTTCCGTGGGAAATGGTCCTTCTCCCACCCTAGTAGTATAGGCCTTCGCCACCCCAATTACTCGGTCAATCATTGTTGGCCCTACTCCCGTACCCACACAAGCACCTCCTGCCACTGGATTTGAGGAAGTAACATAAGGATAAGTACCATGGTCTAAATCCAAGAGAGTACCTTGTGCCCCTTCAAATAAAATATTGCGTCTGTGTTGAATTGCATTGTAGATTTTTAAAGACGCGTCTATAACATTAGGTCTGAGACGCTCTGCATACTCTAGATATTCTTTTACTACCTCATCTGGGTCTAAAGGAGATAGATTATAAAGCTTTTCTAAAATTACATTCTTATAGTTAACTGTCCAATTTATCTGTTCTTTTAATCTATCTGGACTCATCAAATCAATCATCCGAATCCCAGTACGCTCAGACTTATCAGCATAAGTTGGACCAATACCTCTTCCTGTAGTTCCTATTTTTTGACTGCCTCTACGTTCCTCCGATGCCCGGTCTATTAGTCTATGGTAAGGCATTGTCACATGAGCAGCTTGAGAAATCATCAAATTTGATGTGGAAATTCCTAAAGCTTCAACCTGGTCTAATTCTTCAATCAGAACCTTGGGATCGATCACTGTTCCAGAACCAATTATACACTCAGTATCAGGATAAAGAATACCCGAAGGAATTAAGTGTAGTTTAAATGTTTGACCATCAACAACAACAGTATGGCCAGCATTTACTCCCCCCTGGTAACGCACTACCACATCTGCTGACTTGCTCAACAAATCAGTAATTTTTCCTTTTCCTTCATCGCCCCACTGGGCACCTATCACTATTACGTTAGCCAAGGGTCTCCTCTACGGATAGTTAACACAATTTTTTATTATTGCATCAACTAAAAATTATGTCAATTTATTTTTGTTAATTTTTGTTACGATAAGCTAAGGTCGTATGCCTCAAATTCTTGCTGTCATTTAGGGTTCAAATAGCAGGAGTCAGGTAGGGGAGTCGTCGGATTAGCGACGTACAGGATAAATGGGGATTATAAACGAGGTTAGGAAGAAGAATTGTCTGAGATTTTTCAGCTTAGGTCTGCTCAAAATATTAGCTTTTCACTCCTAAGAGCTAGCACTTTAATTTCTGTGAAAAAAGGTTTTTACCTTTAACACTATCTCTCAAATGCTTTTATGCTTAACCAGCAAGCTCTAATTATCAATTGGTAAAGAGGCAAAAATCAGACTATTTGATTTTGTGTTGAAATACTGTTTCGATTCTTTAATCCTAACTAGGTGACTACTGATTTTTTAATCCTAGAAAATACTATTGTTGTCTTAGATAAAATATGGAATTATAGCAACTCCCAAGAAGCGTGAGGTACAAAATTCGTAATTTTTAGTAGGGGCGTTAACGATAGTTATTGGCAAGCTAATGGCCGTTCTACCTGTACAGAAGTAGCGGGTGTGGCACCATGGGGTGCGATAGCTTGAGCTACTCTGATGGTATAACCCTCAGTATTTAGATAACTAACATTTCATTTGTGCAAAACTTATTTAGGACAGCTATATATTACTGAAACTAGGATTACTTATTAATACTTATACTTACAAGGATGAATTAGATTTTTATGGCTTTACACGCAGAATTACATAGACATTTAGGAGGTTCCGTAGTTCCTAGAGTTTTATGGCGATATTTCCAACGCCAAAATGAGGAGCTAGCAAACCGTTTTCCCGAATATCAACAATTTGAAGAATTTTATACCAAACCAAGGAACACATTAGATGAATATTTAGAACTACATACGTTAGTAGAACACGTTCAAACTATTGAGACATTGCCTTACTTTATTTATCGCTTAATTCGAGGTGCTTATACATTTGAAAATTTAGCTTATTTAGAGTTACGTTATACACCTTACTTGAGAACTCCAGACCATTTATCTCAGTCTGAACGTATAGATTTAATGTCAGAAATAGTTACAACTGTGGGTAAGGCAAGTCAACAAAATGAATACCCGATTGTTACTAGCCAAATTTTATGTATGCACAGTAGGTTACCCTCTGAAGTTAATCAAGCAATTGTAGATTTAGCAGTGCAAATGCCAGAATATGTATGTGCTATAGATTTAGCTGGTGGAGATAATCATTATGGCGAACGTATAGATGAGTTTATTAAACTATATAAATATGCGCGCTCCCAGGGGGTAAAAACTACTGGGCATATTTATGAAACTCCCAACGGTTGTCATCCAGAATTACTACCTTATTTAATGCGAATTGGTCATGGAATTCAAATTCCTTTAAAACATCCAGAACTATTAAAAGAAGTAGCTAACAAAGGGCAATGTTTAGAAGTTTGTCCAACTACTTATTTCAAAACAGGTACTATGGATAATATGAGTCAGTTAAAGACAGTATTTGACCAATGTTTTGATGCAGGAGTAGATATTGCTATTTGTACAGATAATGCTGGTTTACATAATGTACGTTTGCCGTTTGAATATGAGAATTTACTAACCTTAGATGTGATTGATTTTCGACAACTACAAGCTTGTCAAAATGCAGCATTTCGTCATGCTTTTGCTTGGCCTCATAGTAAGCGACCAGAGGAAATGTTAACAGGATTATTACAGCCAGAACCTATAGTTGCAGGAGCCGTAAATTCTAATCTAGCATAAAACATAAAAGTAAAAAGTACATTTCTAAGGCAGCTTCACTCTATAAGTAGGCTGTTTTTTTATCTAATATGAAATAGGCCGGAATTTATCAATTTATCTTTTTATTTAAAGGAACATCTCCTTTTAACTGGAGTTGTTTTAAACCTTAATTATTCGGTAAAGTCTTTTAACCGCCCTTATTATTCGTGACATTCTTTTTTCACAGTTGGTGTTAGTAATAGCAATTATTCAATATAATTCCACAAAAAATAACTTAGAAATTAATACCTAGAAGGAATCTCTCCAATCCTATTTGTGATCTATATCTATTATTATTTTCCTTTTTTTTCAGTAGAACATGGTAAATTTTGGGCGCTATGTATCAAATTGTAAATTAACTCAAAAGTTGATCTTCATTGCTTTTAGGGGTTTTTTGATTAAAAATGCAACATCTTTTTTTTTAGCCTGCTCTACTTACTCTTCCTTCTTCTTTCTTACTTCTTACTTACCTTTGTGACGAAATTTTTCAAACAGAAATTAAAGCTACCCAACCTTGGAAAATAGCCTACATCCTCAAAACAACTCCACAAGAACCTTATTGGAAAGACGTTAAAGAAAGCGCTGAAAAGGCAGCACAAAATTTCAATGTAGATATAAGTATAATTAATTCCGAAAAACCTCAAACAACAGAATTTGTTGAAGACCAAAAAAACCTCAAACAACAGAATTTGTTGAAGACCAAATTATTCTAGTAGCAAATTTAATTGAAACGGAAGAAATAGATGGAATTATTATCGGTTCATCTGATTCAATTCGATTAGTTCCTGCCGTCGAAAAAGCTATTAATTCGGGTATACCAGTTATTGCTATGGATACTCCACTTAATAGCGATCGAATACTAACTTTTGTTGGATTTGATAATTTTGCTGCGGGAAAATCAATGGGTGAGTGGGTAGTTAAAAATTTAGGAGGAAAAGGTACAGTAGCTATTTTAGATGGTGCGCCAAATCACGATAATTCTATTCAGCGTCGCTTGGGTTTTACGGCAGGTTTAAAAACAGGGGATATGAAAATAATTGCTATTGAATCTGCTAATTGGGAGCAATCAAAAGCACAAGAAATCACCACAAAATTGTTGAAAAATTTTGACAATATTGATGCAATTATAGCAGCAAATGATAGTATGGACTAGGTGCTATTCAAGCGGTAGAAAATAGTCAATATCCGCCAATAATTATTACAGGATTTGATGGTCTAGAAAATGGTTTACAAGCAATTAAACAAGGTGAAATTACAGCTAAAGCAAAAAGTGAATTTTTAGCAAATATGAGCCATGAATTGCGGACTCCTCTAAATGGAATATTAGGTATAGCCCAACTTCTGCAAAATTCACCAAATTTTACATTTCAAGAACAACAAGAAGTTGAGATTATTTATCAATCTGGCTCTCATTTACTAACACTTATTAGTGACATTCTTGACATATCTAAAATAGAAGCTGGCAAACTATAATTGTTACCAGAAGAGTTAGATTTTCCCAAATTTATTAATGGAGTAGTTGAAATATTTAGAATTCGTGCCCAAGAAAAGAAAATTTATTTGAACTATCAAGTTATTAACAAATTACCTCCTAGAGTTATAGCGGATGAAAAAAGATTAAGACAGGTATTAATTAACTTATTAGGAAATGCCATTAAATTTACCGACCGAGGAGGGGTTAATTTTAAAGTAGACTCTATGGAAGAAAATAATTCACAATCAGAAAAACAACAAAAAATTCGTTTTCAAGTAGAAGACACGGGGAAAGGTATTCATCCCAATGATTTAGAAAAAATATTCCTAGCATTTGAACAAGTAGGAAGTAATCGAAACAAAGTTGAAGGAACAGGATTAGGACTAGCAATTAGCCACAAAATAGTAGAGATGATGGGAGGTTCATTAAAAGTAACTAGCAAACTAGGAATTGGTAGTATTTTCTGGGTAGATTTAGACTTACCTCTAGCTCCAGAATTATCACAGCAAGTAAACTCAAATTCATCATTAATTACTACTCAAAAATCCAATAATTCCCAGTCCATAAAACAATCTATTTTACGCATTCTCTTAGCAGAAGATAATCCTGTCAACCAAATTATTGCGAAGAAGATGTTGCATCGCTTAGGATATACTATAGAAATAGTAAAAAATGGTTTAGCAGCAGTAGAAGCAGTCAAAAACCAATTCTACGACATCATATTTATGGATATACAAATGCCTGAAATGGATGGTCTAGAAGCAACCCATCATATCCGTCAACAATTTAAAAATACTACATCTACTTGCCAACCTTGGATTATTGCTATGACAGCAAACGCAATGAAAAAATACCTTTTTTTACTTCACTTTGCTTAATATCCTCTATCTTAATTTCATCCATACCCATTGAGTTATCATTCAATGGTGGATCAGAAAATTGTTCTAAAATTCCAACATTTGTATGAATAAAATCAAAAGTAATTTCTTCATTTTTAATTACTTTTCTACCAGTATTTTCAATATTGCAAGAGATGAGATACAAATCTACAAGCTCATAATCTTCACCATAAAGGATACTAATATTTTTCTGACCAATATCTTTTTTTGAACTCTAAAACACTCGATATATTTGTTGTATAGGAAAGCTCCATAGGTTTATGTCATAATTTAATTAAAATGGTATGAGTTTCCAAATTTGTAATATTAAGCTCTCCCATTTTAATTAAATCTGATGAAATTCGCTATAGCTGACAACTAATAACTGTTAACTGATAACTAAATAAACTGTTAACTAATTATCCACTGCCGAGTACCGAAATATTTACAAGAATGAGCAGCAATATTAGCAGCATTTGCCAAAGCTTCTGTAAATTCCCCATCAAAAATATAGTGACAAAAAGCTCCATGAAAAATATCACCAGCACCTAAAGTATCAACAGCATTAATTTTTGGAACTTCCACATTACCAAACTTACCTTGACTCAAATATTTGATAGGTTTTTCTCCTTGAGTAATGGCAATATGTGGAATATTTTGATTTGCTAAATAGGTAAAAACTTCCTCTTGACTCTCACAGTTAGGAGGATAAAAATTAGCAGAACAAATAGCATAATCAACAAAAGGTAAAATTTCCTCAAATCCTGGTTTCCAACTACCACCATCTATAACAATAGGAATATTTTTTGACTGAGCAATTCGAGCAACTTCTAAACTCGCTGCCATTTGATGACCGTCGATTAAAAGAATATCAATATTATTAATAATATCTGGGTCAATCAATTCTTTTGAGATTTGAGACTTAGTAGCATTGATAGAAATTACAGCGCGATCGCCTGTCTTTTGAGTAGTAATAATTGATGAAACTGGTGGTGGTTCGGAACGATTTTTATCTAAGTCTTGTATCGTGACATTCTGCTTTTCTAAATCTGCTCTAATTAGGTGAGTTATCGGATGATTTCCTAGCCCACAGAGAAGAGTTGTTTGATTATCAAAGTAGCTAAATGTTACCGCTGCATTTGTGGCAGGTCCCCCTGCTGTAATAGTATAATCGGCAGCAACAATTTTTTGATTTTTTTCGGGATAAGTTGTTGTGAGATAAAGTAAATCTAAGGTTATTAATCCCACAAATAGTCCGGTTTTAGTCACTTTTTATTTCTGCTTTAGCAACTTCAAAAAATATATTGACAGTATTCAAAATAAAATCAAAGAGCGTGTCAGACAAATTGATAAATGTTTGCTAAAAATACCCAGTTTTTTTCTAGTAATTATACGAAATCAGGTTGAGTATGATTGCTATATTATGATTATTATTTGAGTAAACGTAAACCACTTAATGTTACTAAAACTGTAGACCCTTCATGACCGAGTACTCCAAGAGGCATATTGATATTTCCAGTAAAGTTAGCGACTAATAATAGGAAAATAAACCCAATAGCAAAAGTAATATTTTGCTTAATAATACGATTAGCGCGACGACCTAAATTTATAGCTTCTACTAATTTTTCTAAATTGTCTGTCATTAACACAATATCTGCTGATTCTAAGGTAACATCACTACCTGCATTACCCATAGCAATACCAACTGTAGCTAAGGATAAAGCGGGAGCATCATTAATACCATCTCCTACCATTGCTACATTTCTATTTTGTTGTTGCAAGCATTTAATTACCATTAATTTATCTTCTGGTAATAATTCATAATAGACTTGATTTATACCAAGATTTTGAGCAACACTATCAGCAGTTTGTTGATTATCTCCTGTCAGCATAGCTATAGATTTTATCTTCATAGACTTGAGTTGATTTATCATTTGACCAGCTTCTAAACGGACAGTATCAGCAACAGATATTAAGCCAATAATTTCTTGTGATTGTACAACAAAAATAACGGTTTTTCCCTGTTTATGGAGGCGATTACTTTCCTCTAAAAAGTAGGAACTAAAATTATTTACTTCTGACTTAATTAAATTTTCTTTGCCTACAATAATAATTTCACTGTCAACCATACCTGTAATCCCTTCCCCAGTTTTTGCTATAACATTAGTTGCTACTTGCCACTGAATATTTTTTGTAATTGCTGTTTGAGTAATAGCTTTTCCAATAGGATGTTCAGAACAAGATTCTAGGGCAGCAGCTAACTGTAAAACTTCATTTTCTGACTTACCTTTTCTAGGGATAATATCAACAACTTGTAGTTTACCAGTAGTCAGAGTTCCTGTTTTGTCGAAGGCGATCGCTTTGATTTCTCCCATCATTTCTAGTTGAGCACCATTTTTAAATAAAATTCCCTGTCTAGCTCCATTAGCAATGCCAGATAATAAAGTGGGCATAATTGATGCCATTAAAGCACAAGGAGAAGCAACAACTAAAAATATTAAAGCTCGATAAATTGTCGTTTCCCAACTCCAGTTTAATAAAAATGGCGGTAAAATTCCGAGTAATATACCTGAAATAACTATAACTTTGGCGTAAATTTTCTCAAATTTTTCCACAAATCTCTGAGAGGGTGGAGTTTCAGTTTTTGCTTGTTCAACTAAACGAATTACACGCTGAATTAAACTACTTTCTGGAGATTTATTTACTTGTAGTCTTAAAACACCATTACCATTTAATGTACCTGCAAAAACTTCATCTCCTACAGTCTTATCAACGGGTATAGATTCTCCTGTAATTGGAGCTTGATTAATGGTACTACTGCCTTCAATAATAATACTATCAGTCGGGATAAGTTCTCCAGGTTTAACTAAGACAAAATCTCCCATTTTTAATTGATTAACCGGAATTTCTGTTTCTTGATTATCGACTATTAATCTGGCAGTATCAGGAGTAATAGCCATTAATTTTTGAATATTACGTTCAGTTCGCTCCATAGCAAAAGTTTCGAGAGCGCCACTAATAGCAAAAATTAAAATTAGCACTGCTCCATCAATTATTAAGTGATATTCTTGTTGCCATAAACCTAAAGCAGCAGCTCCCAAAGCAGCAACAATCATCAATAAATCAACATCTAATTCTTTTTCTGACCAGAGAGTTGTTATACCTTCTTTAGCACTTTCATAACCACCAATTACATAAGCTGTTGCTAGAATTAATAGTGCTAAACCAACCCAATTAATTTGTAAACAAAACCAACTCAAAAAAATCAGTACAGCACAGGTTCCCGCAGCAAATGCTTCTGGATAATATTGAGCAAGTTGGAGGTATTGAGGCAGAGAAAAATTTTTCTGATTCATCATAGTTAAAGATAGTTTTTACTAAGTTTTTTGGCAACATAGTTATGATTACTTCTCACTGTTAAGGGAATGTAATCTAGTAGTGACTTTTTATTCTATCTGAATTTTTAAATTGCTTTTACCGAAAAATTGTGGTCTAAAGTCTCCCCAGTATAATAGACATCTTCAGAAAATCAAAGGCTTATTGATTTTCATAAATTTTTATTCAAAATATCTTGCATGAGTACCTCTTGTCTACTCCAGCCAAAAATCTATATCTTTTTCACGTCTATGTCTAATAATTATGTATGGTTAAGTGTTCATGTTCTATTGAGGATAGCTATAGCTAAGTGGTAATTTTGATATAGCGTTTCTCAACAAGAGTGAGGTACACCTATCTTTATTTGTCTTCTATTCCCTGTTCCCTGTTGCCTATTCCCTAGAACCAACAAATTTTGTACCTCACTCTTCTTGGGAATTGCTATAAAATAGATTTATTAGCAAGAAATTGGTGTATCTAAAAAATCAAAAAAAGTGAATAAATTAATCATAGACTTTAGCTACCCAATAATGCCATCTCATCTTAAATTACGACCCTATCAAGAGCAAGCTATCAATAATTGGTTTACAAATAGAGGTAGGGGAATTTTGAAGATGGCAACAGGTAGTGGAAAAACAATAACTGCCTTAGCGATCGCTACTCAACTTTATCAAAAAATTGCTTTACAAGCATTAATTGTTATTTGTCCTTATCGTCATTTAGTAACTCAATGGGGAAGAGAATGTGAAAAATTTTCTCTCCAACCAATTCTCGCTTTTGAGAATGTACATACTTGGCAAAATCAACTTTCTACTACACTTTATAATATTCATTCTGGCTATGAAGAATTTATTACTGTTATTACTACAAACTCTACTTTTATTTCAGATAGTCTCCAATCTCAAATTAAATATTTTCCTGAAAAAACTCTGATTATTGGGGATGAAGCACATCATTTAGGTTCGCCCAAGTTAGAGAAGAGTTTACCAAAAAATATTGGTTTAAGACTTGCTTTATCTGCTACACCAGAAAGATATTTTGATGACCAAGGAACTACAGCGATTTTAGATTATTTTGGTGAAGTATTACAGCCTGAATTAACTTTGGCTGATGCGATTAGACAAGGTGCTTTAGCTCGTTATCTTTATTATCCAATTTTAGTAGAATTGACTGAAGCAGAAAGTCGCGCTTATGCAAAATTAACCTCGAAGATTGGTTGGGTATTATTATTATCAGAAAAAGAAAATGTAGAGATAGAAAAAGAAGACTTAACTGCTTTATTAATTCAGCGTTCCCGTTTAGTTGCTTCAGCCACAAATAAATTAACAGCATTAAAAGCATTAATGGCTAATCGTTTACAAACCAGTCATACTTTATTTTATTGTGGGGATAGTTCCGTAGAAACTGAAGATATTTCAAATTTAAGACAAATGGAAGCAGTGGTAAGAATATTAGGTTATGAATTAGGTTATCGAGTTAATACTTATACTACTGAAACTTCAATTAAAAAAAGAGAAAAATTAAGGCAACAATTTGAAAATGGAGAATTGCAAGGTTTAGTAGCAATTAGATGTTTAGATGAAGGGGTAGATATACCAGCAATTAAAAATGCAGTTATTTTAGCAAGTAGTCAAAATCCTCGACAGTTTATTCAGAGAAGAGGCAGAATTTTACGACCTCATCCAAGTAAGGAAAGGGCAACTTTATTTGATATGATTGTTTTACCTCCAGATCTGGGTAGAAGTACATTGGAAGTAGAAAGAAATTTACTGAGAAAGGAGTTGAAAAGGTTCTTAGAATTTGCCGATTTAGCAGATAATTCTGGGGAAGCTCGGAGAAAGTTATTAAACATTCAAAAAAGATACGGATTGTTAGATATTTGAATCTGAAAAATTAATGGATTTTGTTTAACCGTATTATTACCAGATGAATTTTTGAAGAATCAAGTTAAAATATTTAGTAAAGCTTCCCTGTGTCAATTCTAGTAGAAGGATTAGAACGCTTGAAATTTTGAAAAATTATTGATTCTTTTCAATTACAGCAGTTTTAGACTTGATGAAGTACAGATTTATAGTGCTTTATCCAAACAAACAGGGAATAATAAATAGAGATTAAAATTAGACTTTACCTTACCATCCTTAAAAGTGCAGTAAGCTAAGTTCTGTCTATTTTGTTTACCCAATTTTTATGATTAATTTATTTATCAACTCCGATAACAGTTCTATAGCAATCCGCGCATTGGTTATGACAATTTTTATAATAATTAATTTGAACTGAAAACCTTTAAAATTATGACTAGGTCTTCCTAACTCAGTCTTCCTGTACGGGCGTTTTGCTCCGCAACATATAAAGCGGATAGCTTCTACGTTAGCAAATGGCTATTCGCCCCTACCAGCAAAATATTACAACTTAAATAGGATTGCTATATCTTAAGTGCCTCAGCAAAATTAATTGTATATTTCCAATCTATTTTCTGAACGTTAAATTTCCTACTATATCTAGAATGCCACTATTTTTTATTAAAATTAAAATGCACTGGTTATTTTGTGTGCCTACTTATAGCAAACAAAATTCACAAGAATTTAATTACAGATTAATATGTAATTCCTGCCTACAACCAAACACTTTAGACCTGGCAGCAATTGTCAAAATTAAACCTTTTTTCCTCCCTTTTTATATACCTCTCTTTAGAATTAAGCAACAACTCATCTAACAACATGGGTAAGAGTTCCATACTTGTCGATCTATTGCATGGATTTTTGACAAATGATTTAGGATTGCTATATATATTAATCAAGCTTACTTTCTTCTTCAAGAAATTGGTATTAGTTGGTAAAAATATCCACATAATTAAGCAACAACTCATCTAACAACATAGGTCATTTTAGTTATCAGTTAGCCTCCTCAGGAGGAGCTACGCTAACAGTACCTCCTGGAATAAGGAGGCTTGGCATAAGGAATATTCTCTTTTTTTTATCTCTTAAAAGGAGAGGCTTTAGACCACAATTTCTAGGTAAGAGTTTCAGACCTTTTATCTATTGCGTCAACTTTTTACAAATGATATATATATTGATAAAGTTTTCTTCTTCCTTCTTACTTTGTATAGCAAATTCAAAAAATATATTTAAGTAGTCAAGCAAAATTAATTGCATATTTGATAGTCAGCTTAAATAGGTAGGAAAAATTATTTTTAGATTGACATCTTGTTCACAAAAGTATATTTTTATGCCCTACTCCCTACTCCCTACTCCCTACTCCCTACTCTCTTGTGACAAATGTTAAATTAATTTTGCACAGGTACTTACAGTAAAATAACCTGCCAAACTATTAAAGAACTTGCACTCTTCTTAACTTATAAATCTTGACTCCCACCAACAAAAACTTTGTAGCAATATTTTTTAAACTGATATTACTTCTTCCTTCTTACTTAAATAAAAATGACTCTAAAATACTCAGACAAAGTAACCACAAAAATATCAAGAATTTTTTCAGAAAAACATTCAAAGTATGACATTAAAACTCAAGCAAAACTGAATAATATTCAAGAACCAATTACCAGCGCACCAGCAGAAGTAAAGCAGATTATTGGGCGAGTATTACAACTAGAAAAAGACCGACTTTATAAAAAAATACCCCGGATAAATGATGACATTCTTAAAATTATCAAGGAAGCAGTGCAATGAAATTAATCTCAATTATATTGTGTAATTTCCGTCAGTTTTATGGAAAAACACCAGAAATAATTCTGGCATCAGGCCAGAAAAATACAACAATTATTCATGGCAATAATGGTGCAGGTAAAACAACCATAATGAACGCCTTTACTTGGGTACTTTATGAAAAATTTAGCGCCGCTTTTATAATAGAAACTCAACTCGTAAATAAACGAGCAATTACAGAAGCAAAACTTGGTAAAGCCATAGCTTGTTGGGTAGAAATTGTATTTGAACATGATAATAAATGGTATCAAGCCAAACGTTTATCTCGAGCTTATCGCAATGAAAAAAATGAAATTGAACATGGTAAAAGTGAATTGTATATGCAGATAGCTGGAGATGACGGACGTTGGTCTCCACCTCCAGAACATCCTGATGATATTATTGGTAGAATTTTGCCAGAAAGTTTACATAGATATTTCTTTTTTGACGGAGAAAGAATTGAGTATATTGTTAGGGATGACCGGAAAAGTGAAATAGCAGAAGCAACGAAAGAATTATTAGGAATTGAAGTATTAAATCGTTCTGTTAAACATTTAGGGGAGGCAAAAAAATCCTTAGAAACTGATTTGAGATTAATTGGTAATCCTGAAACTAAAAAACTGCTGAAAGAAAAAAATCAAATTGAACAAGAAATTAACAAATTATCAAAACGCCAAACAGAGATAGAGAAAGAATTACAAGATCATCGAGAAGTTAAGAAAGAAATTAGTAGTCGTTTAGTGGAATTTAAAGGTGCAGAAGGACTACCCCAACAAAAAGATCAATTAAATCTCCAGATAGTATCAATCAAAGAACAAATATTACAAGCTCATCAGGGGTTAAAAAGAGCCATATCAACTCGTGGTTATATGGTTTTTTTGTCAGATGCCATAGAAAAATTCCGAGAACTTTTTGGTAATTTAAAAGAAAAAGGTGAGTTGCCCATAGGAATCAAAAGACAGTTTGTACAACAGTTATTAGAAAAACAACGTTGTATTTGTGGAGCAGAATTAACTATAGATTCTCTAGGGAGAAAATCAGTAGAAAAATGGATGGAAAAAGCCGAAATTGCTGATGTAGAAGAAACCGCAATTAGAATGAGTATACAGATAGATGAAATTGATAAACAAGTACTAGAGTTTTGGGATGAAGTCGATCGACAACAAGCTAATATCGAAAAATTGCGTCATCAACTTTCACGGGTTGAAAATGAATTAGAGTCAGTTCATAAAAAACTACGAAATTATCCAGATGAGGATATTCAGCAGTTACAAAAACGCTTAGATGAAATAGAAATTAAAGTAGGAAACTTAAACAGAGAAACTGGCTCAAATTCTCTACAGCTAGAAACTTTAAATAAAGAAATTAAAATCTTAGATAAACAACTTGATAAACAACAAATGAATGAATTAAAACAAGTTTTAGCCCAAAGGCGAATTGCAGCTACTCAAGATGCTATCAATAGATTGATAGAAGTCCGAGCGCGTCTAGAAAAACAGTTTAGAGTTTCTTTAGAAAAACGAGTACAAGAGTTATTTTCAGAAATTTCTTTTACTCCCTATATTCCTAAATTGAATGAAAATTATGAATTAACTTTAGTAGAAAATACTGGTGGAGAAGATGCTTTAGTTGCCGCTTCTACAGGAGAAAATCAAATTCTCAGTTTGGCATTTATTGGTAGTATTATTGACGAAGTAAGAATCTGGAGTCAAAAAAACACTTTAATGGGACCCGATAGTAGCACTTTTCCCATAGTAATGGATTCTCCTTTTGGCAGTTTAGATGAAATTTATCGCAGACAAATTGCTAATATTATTCCTCAATTAGCAAATCAATTAGTTGTATTGGTAACTAAAACTCAATGGCGAGGTGAAGTAGCGGAAGAAATGGCTGATTATATTGGCAGAGAATATGTGCTTTCTTATAATTCTCCAAAATTAGATTGTGAAGAAGATGCTATTCAGTTAAGTGGAGAATCTTATCCTTTAGTAAAACGTAGTCCGAATGAATTTGAATATACAGAAGTGCTTGAAGTAGATTATGATTAAACCTCTGGGAAAAGTGTTAATTAAATCAATTCAAGACTATGAAATAAACAATTTCATCTCCCTATTCCCTATTCCCTATTCCCTGACTTCTGCAAGAAGTATTTTCAACTCTAAATAGTAGAATATATAGCAATCAAAGGAAAGGTTAGAACATATCAAAAGTTTAAAACTCAGACAACGCAAGATTCTTCCTTTTTCCTTCTTACTTCTTCCTTCTGCTATAACTATACAGTTTCACAGAAGTCATCCATCAATTGCCTAATTAGGGTTTGCTGAAAAAGTCTTTTAGTAGGGGTAGGAGACAGGAGAAAACCCACCCCTCGCCCCCCAGGAGACAGGAGGAATGGGAATGAGCAAACACACTTCTGATTTTTGACTTCTTGAATATAGCTCCTCGGAAAGAGGTAAAATAGTCAAATGTCAAATAGGAGAGAAATTATGATACATAATATTCAAGATATTGAAGGCATGAATTCTGTATATGCTGAAAAATTAATAGGAGTAGGTATTACTAATGTAACAGAACTATTAGAAAAATGTTCTTCTCTCGCAGGAATAGAAGAATTAGAGCAAGCTACTACCATTGAAAAAAACCTGATTATTCAGTGGGTAAATTTTGCTGATTTATCACAAATTAAAGGAATAGACCGGGAATATTTTTCCCTATTATCAGCTTTGGGAATACATACAATTTCTGAATTAAAAAATCGGTTTCCTGAAACACTCCACTCTCAGATGATGAAGCTTAACCTTCAAAAACAACTCGTGCAACGCTTGCCTAGTTTAAGTCTTGTTAGAAGTTGGGTTGCTCAGGCAACAAATCTTCAAAGAAAAACTGCCCATAACAATGTGCCAACTACTAAATTACCATCAAAAAAATGGTCTATAGATTGGTCTGATTAAGAAAAAAGGTAGTGGTAAACAAATAATAATTTTTGAAGCTTAACTCCCAACAATTAAAGGAATATACTAACTAATATCCTGATATCTTTAGGACTAAGAGAAAAAACAGCAACCCTACAGCTTAAAGTTAAAAAAAATCTAGCGAGAAACCCCACAAATTGTCATTCTGTGAAGCACCAAAAAAATTGCCAAGGTTTTTTGTCTTGCATTGCTCAAATAATTGTGAGAGAATTTAACTATAAGGGTCAACTCGCCTATACACTTGACTTTTTCTTCAATCAAGAAAGATCTATGAAATAGTCTGGAGAAATAAAAGACACAAATTTGACATCCTCTCCCGGTAAATCGGAGATGATACCGGGAGTCCTCAAAGCTGCATTTTTGATAGAAGCGATCGCTAATCAAGAAAAATCCCACAAATTGTCATTCTGAGAAGCACCAAAAAAAATTGCCAAGGTTTTTTGCCTTGCATTGCTCAAATAATTGTGAGAGAATTTAACTATAAGGGTTAACTCGCCTATACACTTGACTTTTTATTCAATCAAGAAAAATATATGAAATAGTCTGGAGAAATAAAAGACACAAATTTGACATCCTCTCCCGGTAAATCGGAGATGATACCGGGAGTCCTCAAAGCTGCATTTTTGATAAAAGCGATCGCTAATCAAGAAAAATCCCACAAATTGTCATTCTGTGAAGTACCTAAAAAAGCCCAGGTTTTTTGCCTTGCATTGCTCAAATAATTGTGAGAAGATTTAACTATAAGGGTTAACTCGCCTATACGCTTGACTTTTTATTCAATCAAGAAAAATATATGAAATACTCAGCACTCACTGCCACAAACAGTCTAGAGAAATAAAAGACCCAGATATAACCAGATTTGAGGTAATTTTGATTAGTTATTGATTGATAGCGATGTAGCTACCGCACTTGCTCCGCCAACGCTCTATTGAAAAACCGGAAAAATTTTCATCTTGTGAAGCACCTAAAATCATCAAGCAAGATTGTTTGCCTTGCATTCTCCAAATAATTGTGAGAAGATTTAACTATAAGGGTTAACTCGCCCATGCCCATGACTTTTTATTCAACTAAAAAATAGTATTTCACATAAAAATAAATTATTATTCGTTTTCAATTAGAGAGAATTTAAATAGCTCTCCTATGAGAAATCTAGCTATTTAATTGTAATTTGCTCGAGAAAAATCAGACTTTTTAAACACTAAAAAATGTTGTTGTGGTAAAAAATCATCAGTCTCTTGCCAAACCAAACCCACAGAATTCATTTCTTTTTTTACCTGTTTCTCAGTCATCTTGTGCAAACCTTTAATCATAATCATCGGATTTTCACCCCGATATTCCAATAAAATAACCCGCCCACCAGACTTCAAAGCAGCAACTATTCCCAACATCATTTCTCGCGGATATTCAAACTCGTGGTAAGCATCAACTAACAAAGCAATATCAACAGTAGAAGGAGACAAATTAGGATTATCTACATCCCCTAAAACCGTCTCAATATTAGTAATATTTTCCTCATTTTTAACAAAATTAATTAACTCCAACATCTCCGGTTGTATATCTACCGAAATCACCTTACCTTGAGGAATCAAAGGACTAATTCTAAAAGTAAAATAACCAGTACCAGCACCAATATCTGCCACAACATCTGTAGATTTTAAATCAAGACGATCGATAGCATTTTGAGGATTTTCTCTATAACTTCTGCTAGGTCTTTCTAACCAAGCAGCACCTTCATGACCCATAACTTTAGCTATTTCTCGACCTAGATAAAATTTCCCAATACCTTCCGGATTATGGATAGTTTTATATTTATAAACTCCATCGGAACTAGCAACTACATTAGTTTTTACAGAACAAGCATTTAAGAGTAGACTTAGAAAAACTATAGATAAAATTATGCCTACATTTTTTAAATAGTTGATGAACAATTTATTCACACTTAACTAGGATTAAATAACTAGAATAATCTTATCATATTCCACCAAATTAGTAAGTAAAGCCAAAACAAAATTTAGTTATAACTACTTTCCTGATAGTCGCCTTATACTAAATTAAACAAAGATTGTTACAGTAAAATATAGATGCTTAACGGAATTGAAAAATCTTCATTGTTTATTTATTATACCTACCACCTACCACCTACCACCTAACACCTAATACCTTGAATAGCCAATGTAGCAATATTTTTTGAAAATGGTATTATATATCTGCTTCTAACCGTTTGATTGAATAGAGTGAATTAATGACCGCTGCTAAAGCAATAATTTACTCGTTAAACAATTAACAATTAATAATTACCTCTGATTTTTATTCAATCTTGTTATCAAAATAAATATCAATGTTTTTTATTCTTAAACGGAGACGGTTAAAAACTGAAATTATTAATTATAAGTTATGAAGTAAATAGGAAAAAAAAGCTATATATCCAAACAAAAAAACATGATTTTCAATTTAATAAATTTAGTTATAGCACGATAGATAAACAAGATAAATATCCCCCTTTTTACCGAATGATTAAGGTTTAAAGCCTCTCCTTGGATGCGCCGCGAGTTGTCGCTCTACAAAGAGAAACAAGAAAAAAATTTCCCTACCGCGTCAATCCTCTTCTTTTCAAGAAGAGGTAATTGTTAATGATTAATGATTAATTATTAATGATTAATGATTAATTATTAATTATTGAAAGTCTTGGTATATATTTTAATTTGAGATACAGTAGTTTATATCAATTTAAGCAATCAATAACAATTAGTTGATAAAGTAATACAATTATGCCTCAAGAATATAATAAATTAGTACGCGATCGCATTCCCGAAATTATCCGTAAAAGTGGTTTAGACTGTGAAACTATCACTCTCTCAGAAACAGAATATCGCCAAGCATTACGAGAAAAACTTATTGAAGAAGCCCAAGAAGCAGCAACAGCAAGTAACGCTGATTTAGCCATAGAAATAGCTGACTTATTAGAAGTAGTAGATGCTTTACTCAAAAGTTATGGAATTTCTCATAATCAAATTACACTCGAACGAGATCAAAAACGCGCAACTAAAGGAGATTTTGAGCAGAAAATCATGTTATTGTGGACAAAAGAAAATAATACTAAATAGAAACTATTAAAAATGTTGAGGAAAAACATCTTAACTAACACACCTTGAGAAGCAATTGTGGGTTATTCTCGTGCAGTAAAAATCGGTAATTTTATTTATGTCTCAGGTACTACTGCTACCGATAAAACTGGGAAAATTATGAGTACACACACTTATGAACAAACTGTACAAATTATCCAGAATATTGAAACAGCTTTACAGACAGTCGGAGCAAGTTTAAAAGACGTAGTCAGAACCAGAATTTATGTAACAAATATCGATAAATGGGAAGAAATAGTTCAACAATTAATAATTAATAATTATTAATTATTTTCAAGGAGAGGATTGACGCTTAAGGAAAAATTTTTCTCTCTTGGTCGATTGGATATGGCGAGGAGACCCGTTCTTACAGACCCGCTCCGAAGATCGCCATCCCACCCTACGGGAAGCTGCGCTAACGACCGCTTGTTTCTCCTTTAAAGGAGAGAATTTCAACCTTAATTATTCGGTAAAAACTTCATAGCTTCAATCTATAATTTTGAAAATTTTACACATCTCGAACAGATTAATATATTTAATTTTTAGTAATGAATAGAATTAGAATTGCCAGAGATAAAGCAGATTTAGTCAAAGCTTTAACCGAGTCAGAAGAAAAAACAGCTCCTTTTAAAACTTATGCTGATGTAATGGTATTTGCCGCATCTTTAGCCATTAAGAAAAACCACCGAGTTCCACTAACAGAAATTTCTCAAAGAGAACCAGGTCCAATTAGTATTGAAGTGTTTTGGTCTAGGGGATATGACAGTATTATTAAATTAATCGCGATCGCCGACACAAAAGATACACAAATTCTCTCTCCAACAAATGAAGAAATAGAAGAAAATTACATTAAAATATTTGAAGAGTATGCCAATGGAGGGTTAGAAATATTACGAGATGAAATGCGGGGTGCAGTAGATTATTCAGAACGACTTTTATTAGTCTTAATTTCCCAGAGATATCAAAAATCTCAGCCAGAAGCAGAATTTGATTTAACTAAATTTTTGAAATAAATAAAAAAGTTCAAAAATCAACAATTAACAGTTATACCAATTTGATGTGAGGCTTCACAGATATTTATAACTGTTTAACCGAAGATGATATAACTCTTTTTTGACTGTTGACTTTTGACTTTTAATTTTTAACTTTTGACTTATATTTAGGTGCGCCCATACAGGTATGATGACGATATTGAGCATCAAAAAGGGAACGCAAATTAAAGAATCATGCGAATTTTATTTGTGGCAGCTGAAGTAGCTCCTTTAGCCAAAGTTGGTGGTATGGCCGATGTAGTCGGAGCCTTACCCAAAGTGCTACGGGCCATGGGTCACGATGTCCGTATCTTTATGCCTTACTATGGCTTTCTGGGCGACAAAATGGAAATTCCAGAAGAAGCAATCTGGGAAGGAAATGCCATGTATCAAAGCTTTAGCATTTATGAGACGGTACTACCAAAAAGCGACGTGCCGTTGTACCTATTTGGCCATCCGTCTTTTTGGCCACGTCGTATCTACTACGGAGATGACGAAGACTGGAGGTTCACTCTATTTGCCAATGGAGCGGCTGAGTTTTGCTGGAATGGCTGGAAACCAGATATTATTCATTGCAATGACTGGCACACAGGCATGATTCCAGTTTGGATGCATGAAACCCCAGATATTAAAACCGTATTTACTATTCATAACCTAGCTTATCAAGGACCTTGGCGCTGGTTATTAGAAAGAATTACTTGGTGTCCCTGGTATATGGAGGGACATAATACAATGGCTGCAGCAATACAGTTTGCCGACCGGGTAACTACTGTTTCTCCTACTTATGCAGGTCAGATCCAAACACCAGCTTATGGCGAACGCCTAGATGGTTTAATGTCTTTTATTAGCGGTAAGTTAACAGGTATTCTTAATGGTATTGACCTGAACTTTTATAATCCAGCTAATGACAGATACATTGCTCAAACTTATACTATCGATACCTTAGAAAAACGTGCTGCTAATAAAATTGCTCTCCAAGAAGAGGTAGGCTTTGAAGTAAATAAAAACACGTTTTTAACAGGAATGGTCTCCCGACTGGTAGATCAAAAAGGACTTGATTTAATGCTGCAAGTATTGGATCGGTTTATGGCTTATACCGATAGTCAGTTTATATTGTTAGGCACAGGCGATCGCTTCTATGAAACCCAAATGTGGCAGATAGCTACTCGTTACCCTGGTCGTATGAGTGTCCAACTTTTATATAATGATGCCCTATCTCGGCGGATCTATGCAGGTACCGATGGTTTTTTAATGCCTAGTAGATTTGAGCCTTGTGGTATTAGTCAAATGTTGGCCATGCGTTATGGTAGCGTACCTATTGTGCGTCGCACAGGAGGGTTAGTTGATACAGTATCTTTCCATGACCCAGTTAACAATGCTGGTACTGGCTATTGTTTCGATCGCTATGAACCACTAGACTTCTTTACTGCAATGGTTAGAGCTTGTGAAGCTTTCCGCTTTAAAGAGCAATGGCAAGAATTACAGAAACGCGGTATGAGAGAAAACTTTAGTTGGGACAAATCAGCTCAGGAGTATATTAAAATGTACAAATCAATACTTGGCTTACCTGAGGAAGAAACAACAACAGACAAGGAGCCTGAATTAGTCTAGTAAAACCTAATTTTAGAATAGGAATTGAGTTAAAACACCCAATTCCTTATTTCTTTATTTCTTTTCTTTTTATAGAAAGCTTGTACTGAAATGTATCAGTTGTCAGCTTTTTTATTTCCCCGAACCTCTTGCTTTTAAAGCTAGTTAATTTACTGAATTAACATCAAAAATGCTTTTTTTAAGTAAATAAATCTAGCGGTAAATGACCATAAGTTCCATTAATTCCTGTATCTTCAGCAGATTGACAAGATACTAATACCCCTCTATATTCTCCAATATAGGATTCAAGATGATATGACTCTTTTATCCCATTAAACTTGATATAAACTGAACCTTCAATTGTTCTAAAATTAGAATCATCAATTAGGGTAGTATTATATCCTAATGCCCCTAGATAGCTTTCTAAAGCAGATAAAGCCTCAGTAGTTGATTCGGCACAAATTCCTAACATTTGATAGTCAGACAAATTAGCTAATAGCAAAATTGCTGCTTGAGTAATAGCTTTTTCCTCTGGTGATTCTACTAACTTAATGTTTTGACAGGTAAATTTATGGAGGATTTCTTCAGCTTGAACAACAGTGAGATTCTGAATGTTTTGAGTAGACATATAATACTGTAAATTGTATGACGATAATATCTGTAATATTGGTTGGATAACAGGAGTTTTATAAAAATAATACAATTTTCAATAACTCAACTAAATAAAGTTAATCAATGACAGCCTAATATTACATCTATGATATTGTCTAAAGTACAAAATTTATAATAGTTAACTGAGAATATGAAAAATACTATAGTAACCAGCCTATTTTATACTTCCTACTCTCTAACCCTTGAAATAATTAGCTATCTCAAGAGTTCAGGGTTAATACTTACTTCTGAACTTTTATGTAATAATTGACAGGAAGCTTTAACATGAGTTATTATCACTATTAATCAACTATAGCCATCCTAAGATAGAATATGAATATAAGCTACATAGAAATAGAATTAACCGTTAGTATTTAGATGATTAAAAATTTTTCCAACCTATTTAGATAATTTATATTATATTATTTAAGTAAAAATATTTGATGAAACAATCTTTTTGATGATGAACTACAAGTTTAGTCAAATTTATTATGATATCAATAAACTAGAAAAACTTGCTATCTTGCTATCCATAAATAAAAAAAATAATTTATGACTATCTTCATAGGTCTTGAGTTGTATCAATACTTTTTAAATTTATCCATTACACTAATCCCTACTATTTTTATTCAAAAATATCGCACAAATAAAATATCTACATAGGAATATAGAATAAAATTTATCAATAACTAATTACCAAATCAATAAAATAATCCTTAGATCCAATAAATAAAATTATAATAGAAGTAGTAAACTCAGGAAATTAATCATCAGTGAAAATATCATTAGTTGTTAGTGACTTATCAACCAGTGGTGTGGGAAGATGGGGAGGCGCAGTACGTCCTTTCTTATTATCTCAAGCACTAAAAAAACTACAAGTAGATGTAGAAATTGTGGGCTTTGTTAGTGGAGAAAAACAACAACTAACAACTAATCAGGAAAATACTATCATCGCCATAGATAGCCACAATTACTATCCCAAATTTTTATTATCAGCCAAACAACTTCTAGATAAAATAACAGGAGACATAATTTACGCCTACAAATTAAAACCTACCAGCCTAGGTTTATCTCTAATCAGAAAAATGCAAATCCATCGCCCAGTATTTTTAGATATTGACGATTGGGAGTTAAGCTGGCATGGAGGAGATAGTTGGAAATATCATCCCAGTCTTAAACAATTAGCTAGAGATATCTTGAAACCAGAAGGAGCATTGCGACAACCAGACCATCCCTTTTATTTAAAATGGATAGAAAGTTTTGTCTCCAAAGCAGACAGGGTAACTCTACACAATCAATTTCTCAAAAAACGTTTTGGTGGGACTTATTTACCAAATGGAAAAGATACCACTTTATTCGACCCAACCAAGTACGATCCAGAGGTAAGTAGAACTCGTTATGGCTTGAGCGATTATAAAATTTTAATGTTTCCAGGGGCACCACGACCTTATAAAGGCGTAGAAGATGTTTTAATAGCCCTAGAGAATATCAATCAACCAGATTTAAGGTTGGTCATCGTCGGAGGTAGTCCTTATGATGATTATGACCGTCAACTAATGGAAAGATGGGGACATTGGATAATTAAAATGCCAAAATATCCACCTACAGTTATGCCAGAAATTGTAGCCGCTGCCCATATAATAGTAGTCCCCCAGAGAGATACTCCAGAAGCTCAAGCACAATTTCCATTAAAACTAACTGATGGAATGGCAATGGCCAAACCAATTATCGCCACAAAAGTAGGGGATATTCCAGAAATTGTAGGCAATACTGGCTATTTAGTCGATCCTAGTTCTCCCGAACAAATTGCAGCACAAATTGAATTAATATTTAACGACTTAGCTACAGCAAATACCAAAGGCATGAAAGCTAGAAAAAGATGTATTAAATATTATAGTATTGATGCTATGGCAGCAATTTTATCAGAGTTAATCAAAATTTAGTGAGCAGGTATTAAGAGTAGTAAAAATTGAGATAATCTAAGATACAAGGAAAATATAAATGTCTACAAAAGAATTTATTTTAAGATTTATTCGGCGTTATCCTTTCCACATAATAGGAAATATTATATTAGGCTTTGCCGGAGGATTATTTAATGGAGTTAATACAGCCCTAATAGTACCAATAATACTGATAATTTCTGGGCAAAAAATTGAACCGAAGGGTTCTCCACCTATAATTAATTTTTTATTATCTCCTTTTGAGGGAGTACCAGAAGACTATCGCCTTGTGGTGATGCTTTTAGTAGTGATATTAACTATTATTCTGAAAAATTTAACCATATATTTAAAGAGTTTGTTATCAGTAGCCTTTAGTCGTAGGCTCACAAATAGTATTAAATCGGAAATGTTCCAAACATTAATGGACAGCGACTTAGACTTCTTCACAAAAGTAAAAGTAGGAGATTTAACAAAACGTTTAGGCTCAGATACAGCTCAGTGTACTGCAACAGTTAATGCTTATATTAATTTAATAACTCAATTAATAACTGTTTTATTATTTGTAAGCATACTAATTTCTATCTCTTGGGAACTTACTTTGATTTCTACTCTATTGGTAACCTTAATAGCAGGTATTAATCAATTATTTATCCTTCGTTCAAAAAAATTTGGGTCTTTGTTGAACCGGGCACAAAAAACTTATGCAATCAAAGTAATTGAAGCTCTCAGTGGTATCCGGTTAATTAAATCAGTAAGTAGCGAAAATAGAGAATATAAACAGTTAAGAAAATTAATGCTGTCCTTGGAAAATATAGCGCTGAAAGAAAAAATGAATTCAGCGTTAATCGCACCAGTTAATGAAGTGACAAGCATAATTACAGTAATCTGTATTTTATTATTAGGTAAAAATTTATTTACCGCCGAGACAATGGAAGATGTTTCTGCTATCTTACTTACCTATCTTTTAGTTCTATTTCGGTTACTACCAATGATATCAGGAGTTAATAGTACCCGTAATCAAATTGCCAAAGGTTCTGCTAGTTTTGATATGGCTGTAGACTTATGGAGAAGAGATAATAAACCAATAATGAAACCTGGTTCCATACCCTTTCAAAAAGTTAGGAGGAAAATTCATTTTAATAAAATTTCTTTCTCTTATCCAGGTAATAGTAATCTAGTTCTCAAAAATGTTGATGTATCTGTACCTCAAGGTAAAACTTTAGCATTAGTGGGAGGTTCAGGAGCAGGTAAGTCAACATTTGCTGACCTACTACCAAGATTTTATGACCCTACCTCTGGTTCCATTACTATAGATGGCATTGACTTGCGTGAGTTCGATATTACCAGTCTCAGAAAAAGAACTGGTATTGTTAGTCAAACGACTCATTTATTCAACGACACAGTCAGAAATAATATTTTTTATGCTTGTCCTGATGCCACAGAAGATGAAATTATTCAAGCTGCCAAACAAGCTAATGCTTATGATTTTATTATGGAATTGCCGAAGCAATGGGATACCGAAATAGGCGATCGGGGTGTTATGCTTTCTGGGGGTCAACGTCAACGCTTGGCTATTGCTAGAGCATTATTGCAAGATCCAGAAATATTAATCTTAGACGAGGCCACCAGTGCCCTTGATACTGTTTCTGAGCGTTTAGTGCAGGAGGCCATCGATCAATTAAGTCGAGACCGAACAGTTTTAGTTATTGCCCACCGTCTCTCAACAATTCAAAATGCAGACAAGATAGCTGTTTTAGAGCGTGGAGAATTAGTGGAAATTGGCACTCATTTGGAACTTCTACAAAAAGAAGATGGTTACTATCGCCGTCTCTATTCTATACAGTTTGGCGGCCAATCTAAGGCAGATAATTATATTGACCAGCAACTTTTGACTAAAGCTTCTTATGAAGCTCGTGGTTCTCTCAATCAAATTATTGGTTCTTTAAGATTATTAGCTGATGAAATAGTTGATACTCCCGAAGAACAGACAGAACTTACTGAGGAAGCTTTTCAGTCAGCAATTTCTCTTTTAAGAACCCTAGAAATATTTGAAAATCAAATGGTAAATGGGAACAAAGGTTAAGGCTCAAAATTTTATCGGCTCAGTTATTATTATTATTATTATTATTATTATTATTATTATTATTATGAATAATTAATCAAAAAATTTGATATATTCAGAGAATTAGCTGATTTTATATAATGTTTTTATTTGAGATGTAAATCTAGATTGAGGTTTTTTATTATCAAAAAAAGTGCACTGATGGAGTAGCTTCTATCCTTGTGTTTGCTAGTATTTATTGCTGTTTTCTCTCCTTTACTATTCTCTCCATACCTTTTTGATAACACTTAGTCTCCACATCCCAGATAAAAACGCTATAGAACAAAGTTTGTCATACTAAAACGCTAACTGGAGTTCTATCGCTCCCATTTTTCAAATATCCATTCTTGCAAAATAGGATTGACTAATTCCGGTGCTTCATCTTGAGGACAATGACCAACCCCAGGTAAAGGAATAAACTTTTCTACTGTTTCAAACTTAGCAAATTCTTTTGCCAATTCAATATTCTCCCAGGGGTCTTCCTCTCCCCATAAAATGAGAGCTGGACATGGTAATATTGGCAATAAATCTTCAGGTAAAGGTCCTTGAGAATAACCAGTAAAAGCCACAAAAACATCAACTGCTCCCTCATCTTTTGCTGGTGTTAATAGTATATCTATTAATTCATCAGTAACAGCTTCAGAACGTTTATAAGCTTGCAACAATACTCGCCTGACTGTTTTCTTTGTTGCTAACTGATTAAAAAATATTTGACTTATCCACTTGACTTTGAGCACTTTTTGTACTATAGATGCCCCTTGACTACGATACCAAGGAAGAGTAGACCGTTTCCGTTCGTGCAAAAGTCGCAAAGAACAATTGATAATTCCTATACCCAAAGCAATATCTGGATAATCCACTGCGGCCTGCATCACGGCAATACAACCAACAGAATTTCCGACAAGAAAAGCAGGGGTGCCAACTATCTCTCTACAGAAATCAGCAATTTGTTGACCCCAGGTTTCAAATGTATAGGTAACATCTTTGCTTGGGGTTGGTTTAGCTGAAGCACCAAAACCAAGTAAGTCAATAGCATAACAGCGACAACTGGTAGCTAGTACAGGGATATTTTTGCGCCAGTGTCCCCAGGAAGCACCAAAACCATGTACGAGTAATACAGACGGGCCTTTTTCTCCTTGGCTTTGGTAGCAGATAGGCCAACCTCGCCATATCCAAGTTTTAGCGGTAGTCATCAGATTTTAAGATGTATCGATCGTTAGTTTGATTATTTTACCTGAATTTACCTTGAGGAATTTTCTGTAGTTTGCGATCTAATAATTTTCATCTTAAACCTTCAGGACTTAGACATTTTTAGGACAAAAACGCTATATATACCATAGTGCTATAGTTTTTATATACTATATATAGTACCTTTGCGTAAGTCCTGGCCTTAAAAAAATGAGTAATTTATCTCAATAATTATCTTCTAAATTAGATTCATTATTTGTTGATATATATAGCGTTTCTCAAGTTACTGAGGTACAGTTGTTTTTCTGATTTTCTATTACCGAATAATTAATAATTAAATAATTAAATAATTAAACAATTCGGCTTACTCTGCCTCCCCTTCCAAGGGGAAAAAAATCACGAAGTCAGAAGTCAGAAGTCAGAAGTCAGAAGTCAGAAGTCAGAAGTCAGAAGTCAGAAGTCAGAAGTTAACCCACCCCTCGCCCCTCCCCCTCCCAGGAGGGGAAGTAGGGGATTAGAGCAACGCTCCAAAAATATTGCGCCTTAAAAGGCGGGGTTGCGCGACCCATATTATTTTGATAAATTTTTTCCTTATTGGTCAATCCTCTTCCTTTTAGGGAGAGGTAATTATCCATTATTCATTATCGATTATTGATGATCGATTATACATTAATGAAAGGAGAAACAAGAAAAAATTTTCCTTTTATTCAATCCTTTTCCTTTTAGGGAGAGGTAATTATCAATTATCAATTATCAATTATCAATTATTGAATACTCCCTACTCTCTAAAACAAACAAATTTTGTATCTCACGCTTCTTGGGAGTTGCTGTAGCAATCATTAGTTTTGTAGAAAATATCTACAGCATTAATAAATAGTAGGAATAGTTTTAGAGCTTTTATCTAAAATAAATTTTTATATTAGCGTTGTGATTTTTATATTTATACTTTGTTGTCAAGTATAATTGCTATTCATCATTAATATGAAAGTAAGCATTTCCTGCGGAATGCGGAGCTAACAGCTATTAACAGTCAGCTCTCAGGAATTAGTAATGAGTAATTACTTCTAAGGTTTAGTCACGGGATGCATGCCAGCAACTTTTATTCTTTCTCAATTTCAAAGGTTGTTTTTATCTTCTTCAAAATTAATAGCTGAGGTGCTAAATGCTTACATATCAAAAACGTTATAATATTCTACACTTAAAACTTACAATAACTATAACCATCACAATTTTGCTAAATGTTAAATTATTTAACTCTAGAATACTAAAATATTAAAAATGTCAGCAATTTACCCTACATCAACTCTACCATTTATCGGTTCAGAAATTGAACCAGACTACACCACTGCCAAAGTAGCAATTTTACCAATTCCTTATGAAGCAACTACCACTTATAGAAGGGGTTGTGTTAACGGTCCATCAGCAATATTAGATGCGTCTCAACAGTTAGAATGTTATGACGAAGAATTAGACCGAGAAACTGGTTTAGAAGTTGGTATCTATACCCATGAATCTATAGCAGATACTGGTAATGGAAAAAAAATATTACCATTAGATATGCTAAAAGTCACTCAAGAAACAGTAGAAAAATTAGTGAATGATGGAAAATTTGTCATTGCTATCGGTGGAGAGCATAGCATTACAAATGGGATTGTTAAAGCTTATCGAAAAATATATTTAGATGAAAAATTTACAGTAATTCAAATAGATGCTCATGGCGATTTACGTGATGAATATGAAGGTTCAATATATAACCACGCCTGTGTAATGCGACGGATAATTGAAATGGGATTGCCAACAATACAAATCGGTATTCGGGCAATTTGCAAAGAAGAAGCAGATTTAATCAAGGAGAAAAATCTCACAGTTTTTCGTGCAAGGGAAATAGTTATTCAGCCAGATTGGATAGAAAGAGCGATCGCTAGTATTCGGACTCAACGAGTTTTTTTAACAATAGATTTAGATGGAATTGACCCAACATTAATTCCTGGAGTTGGTACCCCAGAACCTGGTGGACTAAATTGGTATTCTTTAACTGCATTTTTGCGGAAATTATTTGAATTACACGAAGTAATAGGTTGTGACATTATGGAGTTAGCTCCAATAGTTGATTCTGTAGTATCTGAGTTTACAGCAGCTAAATTAGTCTATAAACTTATTGGATATCAGGCATTAGCTCAAGGCTGGTAAAAATATGGGATATGATAGAAAAATATTTGTTCTAAGTAATGCAATTGTTTATAAGTAATAGAGAGATGAGTTTGACTGAAATGACAGGAACAGAAATTGATAATTATGCTCCAGATTTTGAATTGCCAGGAGTAGATGGTGAGGTTCATCATTTAGCAAGATATTTAGAAAATTTTAAAGTAGTTTGTGTGATATTTTTGAGTAATCAATGCCCAGAAGTAGATTTATACATTGAACGGATTAAGCAACTGCAAAAAGATTTTCAAAACCAAGGAGTAATCATAATTGGAATGAATGCTAATGATGCGACGATTTCTCCCAAAGATAGTTTTGAAAAAATGAAAGAATTTGCAGCTAATAATCAACTAAATTTTCCCTATATTCGGGATGTAACTCAAGACGTAGCAGAAAGCTTTGGGGTTGACAAAACACCCGAGGCTTTTTTATTGGATCGGGAAGGTAAGTTACGATATCGTGGCCGAATAGACGATAATGTTAATCAGCCAGAAGCAGTAAAAGTTGCTTATCTACATCAGGCAATTGCCCAACTTCTTCAAGATGAAGAAGTAACCCCATCTCATACAGAAGTCGTTGGTTGCTCAATTAAATGGCGTCGTAAATTATAACTCAACAGTAGTAATACTGGGGTGATTGAAGAAGGAAGAAGGAAAAAGTTGACGGGGACAGTCTTTGACAGGCCACTTCCTGTCTACAAAACCCAACTAATTGTAAAGACCGTGTAGACAGCGGGGTATTAAACCCAAAACAAAAAGATAAAAAATTAACCGTCACTTCTTTAAACCGTTTCATGCCCTTTTATAAAAGTGATAAACAACTGAATAAATAGTAATTTCCAACTTTTGATAATTTAACTCTCATGCCAATATTATGTGAGTCTGCACAGAATGATGAAATTTATTAACTTATCTGTCTTTTTCTCAAGTCAACTCTGATGAAAATATTATTCTATGTAACTTCTGATAAATTTAGTATCAAGAATAAAATAGTGGAAAAAAGCAGAACAACTGGTATCGTATTGTGGAAGCAACTTTAGTTGAGAAAAGACTCAAAGTATGGGGACAGTCGATCGACGGGTTTTGCTGAAATTGAGTGGCGAATCCTTGATGGGAAGTCTTGGCTATGGCATAGATCCGGCAGTAGTCCAAGGAATTGCTCAAGAAGTGGCCGAAGTAGTGGCCACAGGAATTCAAATGGCAATTGTTGTTGGGGGCGGTAATATTTTTAGAGGTGTAAAAGCAGCCTCGAAAGGAATGGACCGAGCAACAGCAGATTATGTGGGCATGATTGCCACTGTGATGAATGCTATTACCTTACAAGATGCCCTCGAACAAGCAGGAGTGCCGACAAGAGTCCAAACGGCGATCGCTATGCAAGAAGTAGCCGAACCTTACATTCGTCGTCGAGCCATTCGCCATCTGGAAAAAGGCCGAGTGGTAGTTTTTGGCGCAGGTTCTGGTAATCCATTTTTTACCACTGATACTACTGCAGCTCTCAGAGCAGCAGAAATTGACGCAGAAGTAATTTATAAAGCCACTAAAGTCGATGGGGTCTATGATTCCGATCCAGAAAAGAATCCACAGGCCAAACGATACGAGTCCCTAACTTATGGGGAAGTATTAAGACAAGACTTACGGGTAATGGACAGTACAGCGATCGCTCTTTGTAAAGAAAATAATATCCCGATTATTGTATTTAATCTTTCGGTTACGGGTAATATCCGTAAGGCCGTTATGGGAGAAAAAATTGGAACTATTGTCAGAGGTTTTGATGAATGAATATAGAAGAAGCTGAAAAGAAAATGAAAAAAGCAGTTGAAGCTACTCAAAGTTCCTTCAACACGATTAGAACTGGAAGAGCTAATGCTTCTCTTTTAGACAGAGTAATAGTTGAATATTATGGAGTTCCAACTCCACTCAAATCTATGGCAAATATTGGCATCCCAGATGCTAGTACCATTACTATTCAACCTTTTGATAAAAGTAGTCTGGGCTTAATTGAAAAAGCAATTAATATGTCAGACGTTGGTTTAACTCCCAACAATGACGGATCTATTGTACGGCTAAATATTCCCCCACTCACAAGTGAACGTCGTCAGGAAATGGTCAAGTTAGCAGCTAAACTTGCTGAAGAAGGGAAAGTTTCTGTCCGTAATATTCGTCGTGATGCTGTAGATTCAGTTCGTAAACAAGAAAAAAATAGCGATATTTCTAAAGATGAATCACGAGATTTACAAGACAAAATTCAAAAGAAGACAGATAAATACATAGCCAAAATAGATGAGTTATTAGCTGCTAAAGAGAAGGATATTACAACGGTTTAAAAAAATCTTGAAAATCACAGATAAACAAAAGTAAAAAGTAAAAAATCAAGAGTTAAAAAACCTATATATCGACAAGATATGTAAAATCAAGTATCTTAGAAAATCATAGGTAAAATGGGAACTCTGTGATTTTTGCAGGGGGGAGGTTCTATAGATGGTTTAAGCAAGTAAATAACTTTTCTATAGAAACTACCCCTGCTCAATAAGTATTTTCCCATCCTCAAAAATCATAAAAAACCTCAATATTGAAGAATTGAAGAAATGTTTGATTGTATAATCGTAGGATCAGGCCCAGCAGGAGGGACAGCAGCTTATCATTTGGCTAAAAAAGGACGTTCTGTTTTAGTCATAGAAAAAGAATCTTTACCTAGAAAAAAAGCTTGTGGTGGTGGGGTATCTCCAGCCATCGCTGAGTGGTTTGACTTTGATTTCACTCCAGCAATTTCTCTCAAGGTCAAGAAAATTCGCTATACATGGAAATTAGAAGATCCCGTAGAAGCAGATTTACCTTCTGCAATGTGGATGGTCAAACGGGATATTTTCGATCATTTCCTCATCCAAAAAGCTCAAGGAGAAGGTGCAGAATTAAGAGATCAAACAGAAGTTACAGGTATTGAATTTAAAAGCGATCATTGGGAAGTTAAAACAAACGGAGAACCTGTTACAGGTCGTTATTTAATTGCCGCTGATGGAGCAAAAGGCCCAATGGCTAAATGGTTGGGTTTCAAAGAATCAAAAAAACGACAAAGTTTGGTTTTTGAAGCAGCATTAAAAGACCAAAATCAACAAGTTAATTTTGAATTTGGCTCAGTTAAAAACGGCAATATCTGGAGTTTCCCGAAAGCAGATTCTTGCTCAATTAATATTGCTACTTTTAGAGGTGGGGAACCCAAAAATTTATCCAAAGATTTGATGGAATATGCACAAAAAATTGGTTTAAGTGCAAATCAAAATGAATTATTAGAACATCCTATTTCTCTATGGGATGGAGATAAAAATCTCCACACAGAAAATGCAGTATTAGCAGGAGAAGCAGCAAGTATATTAGACCCCTTATCTGCCGAAGGAATTCGCCCCTCAATTTTCAGTGGTGTCAAAGCTGCTGAAGCTATAGATAAAGCTTTGGGAGGCGATGGAGATGCTCTAAAGCAATACACTCAGGTAATAAATGAAGAATGGGGTGCAGATATGGTTTGGGCAGGTCGTCTAGCAGGAGCATTTTATAGGTTTCCCAAAGTAGCTTATAAAATGGGAGTTAAATTACCTGCAGCTACCGAAGTAATGAGTAAAATTCTTTGTGGAGAATTGCGTTATGCAGATATTGCTAACCGGGCCATTAAAAAACTCAGTGGCAGTTTTTTACCAGGAAGGGGTTAATTAAATAACATTATGCTTAAATTTCCCTGTTTATACAACAACCCTGTTTATACAACAACAAATTTTGATTATCAAACAACAACAAATTTTGATTATCAAAATACATATTAAAATTACGCCAGTAAATGCAAAACTTTACCATCTTGTTTAACTGAAAATTATGAATTTAATTATTGAAATTTTTGATTTTTACTTAGGCATAAAAGCAAATTAAGATGTAACAGTTTACCTGATAGTAATTTTCAGCAAAATTGAGCCTAGGGTAAAAGCAAAAATTTTAAAGGGACGTTCCATAAAACGTCCCTACTGTGGTTAAATTAAACGAAAATTCTGTAAGTTTTAATAAATATTGAGTTAGTAAAAACTCAGAAATGAAATAATAACTGAACTAAGTGCCTTTACTATTCAGATATCAATCTTGACTCTGTAGCCAATGTAGAAACTGAAACCCAACCAATTATACCTTTTTCCGGTCCCTCTAAAACTTTGACTTTAGCCATTTTTAAAAATATGTTTTTTGCCTTTTCAAAAGATGAATCAGAGTTTGTTAAATTAGATTTTGCAGGATTTTCTAAAATTTCAACTGCTGTACCAGATTTAATAGGAGTTTGAATAGAAAAAATTTCGCCAAAAGCCTCATCTGGCTCTATTTGTTCACCCGATAATAGTTTTTCCAAAAGCTTTAAGCTTTGGGTTGCTGTGCTTTCATCCTGAGAGCTATGGAGTGGTATAAAATTTTCTGGAGAACTACCTTGTAATATATCTACATCTTCATATCTTGGGCTTTGATCTACAGTGCCTTGAAATATACCTATATTGCTTTCTCCTTCTATCTTTAGATTATTGTTTTTTGCATCATATTTTGAGCTATTGTCTTCGGTTGATGCTTTAGTCTGAGTAATACCAGAATTTTCATTTCCTCTAATTTCAATTTGGTTCTTTTGTGAAGAAAAACTATTAGAGTTGCTTTGTTGATCTACGTCAGAAAAAAGATTCCAAATCAAAGGAATAAGAGTTGCTAAAACAGCACCACCTACACCAGCAAATAGAAATTTGAACGCACCTTTTAATTTTAAATTCATTGTTTTATTACCCCTCTACTACTTAAGAATACTTATGTCCGACTTATTGGATTGGTTGTTGTCATTCACTTTTTGGAATAAAACTTAACCACTCGGGTCTGACAACAATTATTTATTTTCAAGTTTAAATACACCAATCTAAATTGGTATTCCGGATACTTTTACAAATAAATACAAAATTAAAACGTTATTAACAAAGCAAGGGCACAAAATAAATATCAAGAGGGGTTTATATAGTTGTAGTTTATATTGACTCGATGCTAAAGAATCCTTTATAACTGTCTATATTACTCAAAATATTGCTATTAAGAGGATTTTAAATTTTGCGATCGCCTTGTATCAAAACCTAATAATGTTCCCATGAATTTACCTAAATTAATGACTACATCAGTTAAATAATTAACAATTTACCGAATATATTGATGTAATTATTAATGATTAATTGTTGAACTAGCAATATAACATCATTATTTCCCACTCCTCTTTTTCAGGATAAGTAATTATTCATTATTGAACCAGACTAACTTTTCTGGCTTAAAATGCCAACCTTAATAAAGAAGGAAGTAAAGAACCAATAGCGTGTACAAATTGATTAGGCTTTTTTGGTTCAGGAGGATTCAAACGTAGGTCAATAACTTCAACCAAATATTGTGATAATTCTTCACCCTCTTTACTACCTTTAGAAATAAAAATTTCGCGAGATTTTTCAGCATCTGCAAGTGCAGCATCAAGATTTCCCAAGTCTGCAAGAGCCATACTTCTAGCAAAATAAGCAGCAGCTAAATCAGACTTTAAATTAATAGCTTGATTATAATATCTAACAGCATCTTTATAATGTCCGGCCTTTGCTTCTGCAATTCCTAACCGATAAAAATCTTCAGCTTCACCAACATTAGATGGCATTCCCACAGCACCCAACAAAAAAGCATTTTTGAGGTCAACATCAGTTAAATTAGCACCAGTTAAATAAGCACTTCTCAAATCGGTGCCAGCCAAATTTGCCCCAGTTAAATTAGCCCCAGTTAAATTAGCACCAAATAAACTTGTACCAGCCAAGTTAGCACCACTTAAATCTGCCCCAGTCAAATTAGCACGACTGAGATTAGCTCCACTCAAGTTAGCCCCTTTGAGATTAGCTCCTTGAAGATTTGCTAATACCAGGCCAGCACCACTTAATTCACAATTTGGACATTGTTTACTAGATAATAACTTTTGTGTATGTTGGATATTCTCAGCAATCACTGGAACAAGAGGGCAAACCGTACTTAAAACTAAAATAGCAGAAAAGATTTTGAGTCTCATCTTCAAATCTTCCAAACTAAAGATTATATTTTGCTGCTATGTTAGCACTCAATTAGTACATCTAGTACCGCCTCACGGAACTGAAAAGCAAGAGTATAATTCTGAAGTATCCATAACAAAATGACATTATAAAAGTTTTCATCTAAATTATGTATATACCGTTTCTCAAAAAGCGTGAGATACAGTTGTTTTTCTTTTTTCTATCCCCTGTTTCTCGAATTACTACTCCCTACTCCCTACTCCCTACTCCCTAAAACAAACGAATGCGCGTACCTCACCAATATGAAAATTGCCATAACACAGAGACTATAGCTTAAAAAAATAAGGTATTAATACTGAAGAAAGAAGTTCTGTTTTCCAGTCAAAATAAAATTGTATGAGGAGCCAAACTTTAATTTAAAACTATTTCACACTTGATTCTAAATTGAGATTAGCTTTATGATGATGTAATACAAGTCAATATATGAATAAGAGCTAGCTCTACAGTTTCATGGCAATTATCTGAAACATCAAAGAATGGAAAACCATATCGAACACAGTCTCTTTCGATGACTTGACTCAATGAAATAAAACTTTGCACAGTTCTTAGTAATTCTAAATCTTCCATTTGATGAGACCAACAGTAAGGATCGTCAAGTGCTGCTTTGTGAATTTCGTGAAGTTTGCGTTCAGGATCGGTATTTAGATATCCCAAAAATAAAGTAATGGGTTTGATATACCAAAGACGTTGAATAATAAGTTTATGTGAGATGAATGAAGACTCATAAACGCAAAGGTAGTTAAATTCTTTACCCATCAGGACTTACGCAGGGACTCTACAGATAGCTAGTGCGAATGCCATTTGCGCTCCGCAAAGCTCCGAATGCCGCCCCTACAGATGCTGCTTCAAAGATCAATTTGCATCAGTCCTGACCCATATTACGAAGAGCTTTCACCAATACCGTATCACAATAATCTTTACATATCTCCTTCTCTCTAGGAGTAAGTATGGGAGCAGGATAGTTATTGCGAACAGCATTTAAAAATGAGTCTAAATGCACAACAGTACATCGGGTTTGCTGAAAAACGAGATTAGCGAATCGAGACTTACCAGTACGACTAACACCTCCAATAATAACTGTACCAATGCTCTCAATTTTTTGTTCCACGACTACTCCAACAAGTTAAATAGTCATTTATACAGGACTTAAACAGGGAATCTAGAGATAGCTAGTGCGAATGCCATTTGCGCTCCGCAAAGCTCCGAATGGCGTCCCTACAGATGCTGCTTCAAAGATCAATTTGCGTCAGTCCTACTTATAGTAAAGAAATATTATTGTAGCTAATTGTCTACACCAATAAAACTAGATAATACAAGTCCAGAGATTTATTGCTAAAATTTAATTATATTGCTTATAGTATAGCGTAAAATTCGCGATCGCTCTCTACTCATTTGATTTTTGATATCAGAAAACAGCGCTGCTACTCCACATCAGTTATGGTTCCAAGGAAGGGAATGGCTACAAAAAGACGGAACAAAAAATATACTTAAGTAATAAAAAAAGTTTGACTTGACTACTTAATTATTTAATCTAATTGCGATCGCATCGCCTTCTAATTTAATTGAATAAATACAGCATACATAATTTGAAGAAGCAGTCAATCTTGTTACAAATTATTATAATTAGAGTTATTTTAATTATTATTAAATAAGATTAGAAATAAACTAGCTGCTTTGTATTGATTAATACAGCTAATTAAATACTAAAGCTTTGAAATGTATATTGTTATCAGTACAGAAACAGATAACTTAATGTTAAGTAATTATTAGGTATATAAACTCTTGTAGATATAGGAATATACAGGTAGGTTAGGGCTTGTGCAGATGACAATCCGAATCAAGGAAAATGTTTTTCCCACTGTTCCCTGCTATAAATCTTAGGAAGTCCGGTCTAAATAGAGATTTGCGATCGCTCTTAGCTATTCATTGACATAAAGCATGAAATATGGTACTATTTCTACTTTACAAAAAACTTTAATATTGAGTTTATTGTTAAGTAATGATAAAGGAGTAACAGTATAAAACAACACTCCCTCTACGCTTCATCAACCATTTACAGTCAAAAAACTATATAATAGGAAAAAACACCATGAAAATTCTACTAACAGAGAATTCAGGTCAGCATAAAGTCGAATTTCCAGCTCCCACTAATAAACCAGATAATAAACCAGAAATGGCAACTCAAATGCAACAAATGAGTTTGATGATTGCCGAATCACTACATGAAGAAGATCAATATCAGGAGGACTCTAGTATGAATATACAGGCTGTAACTCTCTCATTATCAGAAAATGCACAAGACATAGATGATGCAGTAGGAGCATTATTTAAGCAAATGTCTCGCTATCCTCTTCTCAGCCAAAAAGAAGAAGTAGAATTAGCAAGGCTGATCCAAGAATTAGTTATCTTTGAACAACTGCCAGAAAAACTAGCAAATGACTTAGGGCGAATACCTACAAAAGCTGAAGTAGCAGCAGCAGCAGGTTTAACAGAAGCACAACTATCTCATCGCTTACATAAGTGTCGTGCCGCCAAACGCCGAATGATTAGCTCCAACCTCCGTCTAGTAGTTTCCATAGCCAAACGCTATCTAAACCGAGGAGTACCCTTTCTAGACTTGATTCAAGAAGGAGCATTAGGACTAAACCGTGCCACAGAAAAATTTGACCCAGAGAAAGGTTACAAATTTTCTACCTATGCCTATTGGTGGATTCGTCAAGGAATAACTCGCACTATTGCTAATCAAGGACGTACTATTCGTTTACCAGTTCATGTAGTTGAACAGATTAACAAACTTAAACGAGTTTACCGCGACTTACGACGGAAGCTAAATCGTATCCCCAGTGATACCGAAATTACTCAAGCACTAGAAATTTCTCACCAACAACTGCGTAACCTCCAGCAAATTCGCCGGAAAACTCTTTCTCTAAATCATCGTTTAGGTACTGACGAAAATAGCGAACTGCTAGACTTCTTAGAAGATAATGAAAATAGCACTCCCGAAGCGCAAATGAATGACATGATGATGCGCCAGGATATCTTGGAAGTCTTAAATCATGTATTGAATGATCGCGAACAAGATGTCATCACTCTCCGGTATGGTTTGCTCACAGGAGAACCTCATACTTTAGATGAAGTGAGTCGCATGATTAATCTCTCCCGGGAGCGAGTCAGGCAAATTCAAGCTAAGGCCATGCGGAAATTGCGTCGTCCTCAAGTAGCTGAACGTTTGAAAGAATGGTTAAATCGATTTTAATAAAATGTAATAGCTGTAATAGCGATTAAATTATGTCTTTAAATGAAGTAAAATTGCGTAGTGCTAGGCCAGCAGATGTACCTGTAATATTTGAGTTAATTAAGGCGCTAGCTGAGTATGAAAAATTATCCCATGCTGTTACAGGTAGCGCTGCCTCCTTAAAAGCTCATTTATTTAGCGATCATCCCTACGCTGAAGCGATTATTGCTGAATTTGCTGGCCAACCTGTAGGTTTTTCTCTCTTCTTTCATAACTACTCAACTTTTCTCACTCAACCGGGAATTTATATAGAGGATTTATTTGTTTTACCGGAGTATCGAGGACGGGGTATTGGAAAACAACTGGTCAGTTATGTAGCACAGTTAGCAGTATCTCGAAACTGTGGACGTTTAGAGTGGAGTGTTTTAGATTGGAATAAACCAGCGATTGGATTTTATCAACGTATTGGTGCATCAATTTTAGATGAATGGCGTATATGCCGTGTTACTGGCAATTCTCTCAAGAGTTTAGCATCTGGACAGCAATTTTGAAGAAGGCAGAAGGCAGAAGGCAGAAGAGAAAATTACTTATGGATTCAAACCCCAAACAATTTTAAGCACCCCTGTTGACGGTGGGGTATTATATCAAATCCCGTTAAACAGTTATAGAATGGTTAAGTACCCACCCCCGCCCCTCCGGTGGAGGGGAAGTCAGGAGGACCGAGTCAGGATGAGAGAGAATTACAAAGATGAGCGTAGTTATGACAATTGGAGAATTTTTTTATGTCCAATAAAACGGATTTGATATTAAACCCGCAAAAGAAAAGATAAGATTCAGGTTGAATTTAATCCCATTTAATATTAAAAATTTAGTGCCAACTGAAAATTCTGAATTCTCTAGAGTTCAGAATTTTCTTTGTGTAATGAGTTTATAATTTTGTTAACTTTTAATGAGGCTATTAACCATGACTATTTGGGTAAATGAACAGATAGATCCATCTGGTATTATCTACTCTTGTATTGCTTGTGGCGATCGACAACAGGCCCAAGAATGCCATGAGTCTTTTCAAAATAATTTAACTGAGACTCAAAAGGAACAAGGATGGAAAGCTATACTGCGAACCGTTGAATCTTGGGATGAAGTACCTGTGAGTGCTTTAAAATTGAACTAATACCCTTTCACAGAAGTCAAAACTCAAAACTCAAAAGTCAAAAGCAATATTTTTAGGACTCAAAACTTTGACACTACAGTAATTTAACCGAAATTATTTCACATCTATAAGGAGCAAAACTATTTGTAACATTCTTTTTTCACGCTTAGTATAATAGCTACGCGCCAGGGAATAGGGAACAGGGAGAAATTTATCAGAGAAAACATTTTTATCTTTTCTTTTGCTGCCGAAAATTCATAACTACTCTTGACCTAATTTTCCGGTTGAGTAGGATAAAACTATGAACTTTAAATTTATGTAGTTATATTCGGAAATTATCAAACATGGAAATCTAAGCATACCATCAAATTGCTGTTGCTTGGGAAACATCTCACAAAATTGAACAACCAAGATGTTTTTCATGCGATCGCATTATGGATTTTTTACGTTTAGGATGGAAGGCGTTGCATATTTGCGGGATGAAGTATAGTTTTAGAGAAATAGGAAGTAAAAGATGAGATTTACCTTTTCTGCAAAGATTCATCCCTAGACTCAGCAACGCCAGAATTCCTACAAGATTGTACCCAGTAAATGTAGATGAAAAATCCAACGTATCTCTTGTACAACATACATTGTACCCTTTTGTCAAAGGGGAGGTTCAGGTATAATACAGACAAAACGCTTTATATGGTATTTAACATATTGTCTTTTGCAGGACAATATTAAACATTTTAGGTGTAGCATCGTGATATGGTTGTTCAAGCTTTTGAATCAGATTTGCTGGTAGCTGAGAAATAACTCTTTCATAATCTCTACTATCACTTTCCCATACACGAGCACTTACAGAAAATACACAATAACCAGAAGGCTTCAAAACTCTGATAATATTGGGTAAAGCTTGAGAATTAGCAGAGCCTGATTTTCGATTATCTTCATTACTAACAAACACACCTGCTGAAATCACAATATCATAGCTAGAGTCTGGATAAGGCATTTCAAAAATATTACAGCAAGTGAGCATTCTATAAATACCTTTCTGCTCTGCAACTTTCAACATTTCTTGAGATATATCGCAGCCATCAATATATAAATTTTCTTTCTGACGGCGGATAATGACTTCGCCTACTAAACCTGTACCGCATCCAACATCAAGATAATTACCAGAAGCTTTAAGCTTTAAAGCTGTTTCTGCCAATAGCTCTGGTGCTTGATAGTTAACTGCTGCTACTTCTTCCTCATAAGTTAATGCCCACGAATTATGAGAATCTTTTTCAAACAATGCTTTTTCTAGATGTTTGAGGAATTTCTGGTGTTTTTCCTGTTCCATGACACTTGTATATATATCTAACTAGGAAATTTTTAAACTAATGCAGTTTTCACTATATCAGAAGTATTGACTTATCAAGATGGTGGTTGAGGAAATTTTCTTTCCTTAACTTCCAAACTATATTCCTTAACTGCTTGAGTAATATTTTCTCGCAAGTTAGCATAAGATTTAGCAAAAGGTGGCTGCCAATCAGAAATGCCTAAAACATCATTAATAACTAATACCTGACCATCACAATAGACACCTGCACCAATACCAATAGTAGGAATAGAAACTTTTTCAGTAATCTCTTTAGCTAAGTCTACTCCAATATGTTCTAAAATCATGGCAAAAGCACCAGCTTCTTCCACAGCGACAGCTTCTGCTAAAATACGCGCCCTAGCATCGGGAGTTTTACCTTGTTTGCGATAACCTCCAAATTGATGTACAGATTGGGGGGTTAGACCAATATGACCCATAACCGGAATACCTACTGATGTTAATTTACTTATCGTTTGAGCGATCGCTTCATTTCCACCTTCTAATTTCACAGCTTGAGCGCCTGTTTCTTTGAGTATTCTCCCTGCAGAATGTATAGCTTGTTGAATACTTTCTTGATAAGTTAAAAATGGTAAATCTACCACTATTAAAGCTTGCTTAACACCTCGTCGCACTGCTTTAGCATGATGAATCATTTCATCAAGAGTAACTGGTAGAGTTGTATCATAGCCTAATGCTACCATTGCCAGAGAATCTCCCACCAAAATTAAATCTACTCCTGCTTGGTCTAAAATTTGAGCGATCGCATAATCATAAGCTGTTAAAGCTACTATGGGACGACCTTTCTGTTTCCATTGAATTAGTTGTTTTGTGGTAACTGTCATTTTAATTAAGTTAAAAGTTATAGCAAGAAAAGTATAGTTTATATTAACAGGACTTACGCAAATTCACCTTAAAAACACCTATGTAGGGGCGTTAGTGGCAGCTCTACGTTAGCAAATGCCATTCGCCCTCTCTTGATTTATTGCTCCGATGCTAATGTAGCACTACAAGGATTGATTAGGACATTTTTAAATCTTCAGGACTTACGCATTATTCCAATAAAAACACTATATATACCATATTGCTATAGTTTTTATATACTATATGTAGTTTATTTGCGTAAGTCCCGATTTTGTTCGCGGAGCGTTTCTGCACCGAAAACCCTTTTACAGTGTGCTATTCCCTGTTCCCTGTTCCCTGTTCCCTAGCGCGTAGCGCTGTAACATTTTGCCAAAAGATTTAACAACAGGTTGAATAGTAAAAAACGAACCTTCAGCTTCCATCACTTTTTCTACTAAACAACGTCTTTTTAATGATTGTATTCCTTTCCATAAATCTGAGTGGGAGTGTGGAAAATCTGCGGGAGTAATAGAAATATCAACTGTTGTTTCTTGATTAGCTATCCAAAATATTACTTGTTTTTCCAACTCTGATAAACGCTGAAAAATTCTCTCTAATATTGGTTCTAAATCTCCTAAATATAAGGTTGAGCAAGATAGGAATTGAGCTACACTTGCATCACATAAATCTTCAATAGCATCGGCAATTATATTTAACCATAAAGGATTTCCACCATAGAGATTAATCAACTCTAACCATTGATCTTCATCTGTTAAATTTCTCTCTTGTAAAAGCATTTTGCACGCCTCCAAAAAACCATGAATTTTTAAAGTATGACAGTAATGATTTCCTAGCTCTATTTTTGGCTCTTCCTGACTCAGGAGTAATAAACAACTTTGGTGGGATGATGTGGCTATTTGTTTAAAAAGTTTGCCATAATTTTCATGGTCTGGCAGGTAAGTGCCTGCTAATTCTCCGCTGGCAAAAATTTCTTGTAGGTTATCAAAAATTAGTAAGCAACGATATTTACGGAGGTAATTTATTAATTGATTATTGGTAGTTTTGGCAGGAGAAAAATCTGCTGTTTTTTGGGAAGAAGAATCAGGTGGAGATCAAAAATTAATAATGCTTGTTTCCAGAGATTCTAAAGTGGGGTAGTTATCAATATTGCGCCAGATTATATAATCAAATTTATCTTTTATTTGTGGAATTAATTGTAGGGCAAGTACACTTTTACCGATGCCAGCTAATCCTAATATGGTGATGATGCGGGTGTGGTTTTGTAGTATCCATTGTTTGAGAGTGGTAAGTTCAGTGTGGCGATCGCACATCCAATATAAATCTGGAGCTTCAGATAAATCATAATTATTTTCTGGGTTTGTGTTGTTTTTATTTTGGTCAGTGGGAGTGGGGGAAGATTTGTTTTTAGGGATGGGAGATTGTCTGTTTTCTCCACAGATATTTATATGATTACTATTAATATTTACCCAGTCATCACCTGTATTTGAAATATGTGAAAAGTGGAATTTTTCTAATATGGAACGAGCATTAGATTTTTTGATATTTTTTCCTAAAATATCTGACAGAAGTTTCCATAATTTTGTACCTACCTGCTTGATACGATCGGGATGGCGTTGACAATCATTAGCTATTTGAGGGTATTTTTTACCATTTAAAGTACCTTTTAAAACTTCCTTTTGCAGAGAATCTAAATTTTGTCCAGTTTCGGTAAATACTAAATTGTCCGCTAATTCTACTAAAGTCTCAATGTCCATAGCTACAGGTAGATTGGTAGTTTAGTTTCGCATAGTTTAAATTTATCACACTTTTTCTCACTTGAAGAATTAAATAACACTTTTTAACACTAAATTAGTTCTGAAAAAATTGCTTTTTACCACGAAATCACATTTTTTGAAGTTGACAAAATAGAGATGTATGTGACTTAATAGAAGATGTAGAAATAAAATATTATATTAAGGAATAGAAAATTTCGGAATCCTGTATTGAGGATTTGTAGTTAATTCCAAGCATTAAACACAGGAATTATGCAATGATTTTAAACTGGTTTTCTAAAGACTATTCTGAGGTAAATAAACAAATAAATCCCCAAGAAGAAGAGCAAATATTAGCTCAGTTTCAAGAATGGATATCACAAATCTCAGAAGTACCAGAAGTTCAGGCAATGATGACCTATGCCGAGGCTATTCATTATTTCCAGAGCGATATCCCATCTCATTATAGTGTGACAAAAGGAGTAATTATTCGTCAATAAATACTTGAAGGAAAACTCTTAGGACAGGTTTTTTTAGACACAAATAATCAGCTTGTTCATCGTTCTGACGGAACACACTATGGTCGTCAGTTAGTAGCTATAAAATTAGATGGTCAACTAAACAGAAGTTTTGGGAATAAAAACTTAATTTATGTGAACTTGAAGTCTAATAAATCTAGTTTTAATGAATTTCATCCAAGGATTAATTGGCAATTTTTGAGTAATTGCTTCAAAGACTTAGGGGAAACAAGAGAAGTCATACCAGTTATGACCTATGAAGATGCAATTAAGTATTTTATTACAGATCGACCGTCCGATCCAAGGGTGAAAAAAGGAGATCTTTTACGCCAAACTCATTCCCAAGGTCAACTCTTGGCACAAATGTTTTTGGATAGTAATAATGAAATAATCGATCGCCCAGATGGAATACCCTATGGTCGCCAGCTAGTGGCAAAAAAGTTGGACGCAGAACTAGAGGATGCTTTTGATAACGAAAATTTAATTATTGTGGAGTAAAAACAAGATGGACCCAATTACCATTGCTGCTATTACTGCTGCTATTTATTTAATAATTGCTGGTTTGCGATTAATTCACACTGCTTTCCTGGTTGTATCTACTATTATTGACTGGTTTAGAACTCAGGCAAGAAATCGTGAAATTCGTGCTACTTTGAAAGAGAGACTTGCAAACGGGCAACATAAAATCATTGCAGTAGGTTTAGACAGTGATTACAATGTTAAAGAATCTATAGCTTATAAATCTGACGACATTGACTCTGAATTACGCAAAGCTCATCACGGTAAAAAACTTGTAATCTGGACTTAAAACAGCCAACGACTAATAACTATCCAAGAAATGAACCCACCTCGCGATATTCGCATACAGGGTATTCCTGATAGTGTGCCAGAAGATATAGCAGCAGTTTGTCGGTCTAGGTTTTCCCTGGCAGTCAATAAGCTACTTGATGAAACTGGTATTGAGGATATCAAAATAACAGTTGGTACTGCACTTGAAAAAGACAGTTCCCAAAACGGACAAAATTCTATCCAGAAAAAATCAGACCGCGACTTATCCCCAGAAAAACCTACTAAAAGGTACAAAGCTCAACAACCCCTATTTACTTTTGAGCAGTTAGTCATCCCTGAAAAAGTCAGAGAAGACCTCCTGTTAGCTGTTGACTTAATTCGCTTAGAATCTCAAGTTTTCGACAAGTGGGGTTTGCGTAAAATTGAACCTTTTCCTCGTACAGCACTAAACTTTCATGGTAAACCAGGAACAGGAAAAACTCTAGCAGCACACGCCATAGCTTCTAAAATCAACCGTCCGATTTTAGTTGCCAGCTATGCTCAAATTGAGAGTATGTACCACGGTGAGGGACCCAAAAACGTCGAGGCAATTTTTCTGGCAGCAGAACAACAAAATGCTCTGTTATTTATAGATGAAGCTGACTCCTTACTTTCCAAACGACTCACCAATGTCACCCAAGGATCGGAGCAAGCTATTAACTCTATGCGGAGTCAGTTACTTATTTGCTTAGAGAGATTTCGCGGAGTAGTCATTTTTTCCACAAATCTTGTAGAAAATTATGACAAAGCATTTGAGACGCGGGTGAGAAACATATACTTCCCCATGCCAGATGAAACTTGTCGTCGTGAAATCTGGCAAAGACACCTTGTCAAAGAGCTACCTCAAGCAGAAGATGTCTCCCTAGAAAAACTAGCTCAGGTTGAAGATGTTTGCGGGAGAGATATCAAAAATGCTGTTATAGATGCAGCGATGAGAGCAGCACGTCAAGGAAAAGAAGAACTCACACTCAGCGAACTACTTGAGTCTATTAACTCCATTAAAAAAGCACGAATTAACGTTACCCCAGAATCAAGACCGTTAACTCCAGAAGAAAAAGAAGAGGCGGAGAAAAAAATCAAAGAAGCTTTAGCTAAGAAAAAACAGGAAGGTACATCCTGATATAGAAAATGTGAAGCATTTGGAGACTATATTTTTCTCTAAATGCTTCGCTAACTCATCTCCCAATTCTTAGACAAGAGCGATCGCTTCCCTCATCAGCAAAGTTTAAAAACGCTCTGGCCACTGCCTGGCAGCATGAATCACACCTAAAATCTCCAAGGTATCATCCCTAACTCGGTAAGGCACAATAAACGGCGTGCGACTAATAACTAATTCTCTCGTACCAGATATCTGTCCTACTCTTCCCATCTGAGGATACTGAAGCAGCCTATTTATTGCTTCTTCAATTCTTTCGATAGTATCTAGGGCAGCATCTTGGTTATTAGTCACAATATATTCGTAAGCAGAGTTGATATCATTTAAGGCAAGACGAGTCCAAACTATCTTCATTGTCGCCACCTAGCGAAAGCAGCAGCAACTTCTTCATCGCTAGCAAACTCACCTGCATCTGCCTGACGTAAACCTTCTTTAATGTGGTCTAACTGCCACTGCTGCACTTGCAAATAAGCATCAACTGCATCATTAAGAATCTCAGAACGAGAGCGTTCCAATAAAGAAGCAATTTTGTCAATGGCCTTTCTTTTTTCAGAATTCAGACTAAAACTTATTGTTTCCATAATACAATTCCGAGAATTAGAATTTATAGTGATTCGACAGCTCGAATCTTACCAATATCATACTATATTTTAGGAGCGGTCGCGCAAGCGGTGCGGAGCATTATCGCAATATTCATGTAACAAACCAATTGACAACTGTAACCTCCAAGAAATCCTGATAATCTGACACATTATTCGTCACCAGAATCAAACCATTAACTTTAGCAACTGCTGCAATTTGACCATCAGCAAAAGCAGGAGTTTTGCCAATACTCGTCAATCTAGATCTTTCAAGGGCGTGCCATGTTGCAACGTTAACATCATAAGGTAGAATCGGAATAGTAGAACGAACTATCTCATTCAAATATCTTTCTAAAAACCTGCGTTTCCTAGAATTGGGAAGGCGACTGCAACCAAACAGAAGTTCGTGCCACACCGTAGTTGAAGTAGCAATTTCTCCTTCGTGTTGTTGTAGCTTTGCCATAACATTTGGGTGCGGGTGTTGGCGTGTTGGTTCCGATAGAACATTAGTATCGAGCAAAAAACGTAAACTCATAAAATTACTTCTCTACCAGATGATAAGTCTCGAACTCCCTCAAAAACTTCTGGTTCGAGCCATATTCCTTCAGTATCAAGTTCTTGACGAAAGCTATTGAGACTTTTCCAGAAACTCCCCCTTGTTTCAATGGTAATCAAAATCTCTTGACCATCAGGAATGTTTATATCCTCAAAAATTTCGATATTTCTTCCTCGTTTTATACCTTTGACAAACATGATATCACCTTGATAAGAATTGAGACTAATGACTATTATCATAACACAACTTGCAATTGTCGGATTTTCTATCCAATCTAAAGTTTGAACCTCATTTGAAAAATTTAGTTTTTATGCTTTAATAAAAGAATCTATCCTTAAACATGATTTCTCCGTCCATCCATGCCAAAAAAAATTAGGGAACTAAAAAGTATGCTACGCAAGGCAGGATTTATTTATCGTTCGGCAAAAGGCAGTCACACTAGATGGGTTCATCCTTTACTTCCAACCCAACCTATTACTATTGCAGGTGGAGATGGAGAGGACGCAAAACTTTATATAGAAAAAGAAGTTAATCGCAAATTGGAAATGTTAAAAACCATCGAACAACAGGAGTCAGAAGAATGAAATTACCCTATACAGTCGTCATTTTTTGGTCGGATGAAGATAACTGCTATCTGGTTCATCTACCAGAATTTCCTTCTCAAAAATTTCATACCCACGGAAATTCTTATGAAGAAGCAATGCAAAATGCTTGCGAAGTATTAGAGCTGTTAGTTGAAGAATATCAGCAAGAAGGTAAAAGCCTTCCACAACCTAAAAATATAGAACAAACTTTTCAATTAGCATAAAGATGGCAGGAGCGATCGCTCCCCATTTCTCAACTATCAAACAAGAGCGTGAGCGCTAGTGGTTCGGAGCATTATCGCTCTATTTTTTCAATGGGTTCAAGGTAAAGTTCTATAGCTTCTTGAATATTAGTCAGTGCCTCCTCAATAGTTTCTCCTTCACTAATACAACCGGACAATGATGGAACGTAAACGGTATATCCACCTTCTTCACTTGCTTCTAATACTACTTTTATATTCATAATTATACCCGTTAACTGACTGATTTATTTTAGCACCAGAATCAAGCGATCGCTATAAAAAAGGTTGCTACAATCAATCATTTTAGGTAGACTAGATTTTGGAAATAATTCCAATTATCTAGAAAAAATTATATACGATGAAAACTAAAAGCTTTACTGCTATCCTTTATAAGGAAGATGATATGTACATAGCTGAATGTCCAGAAGTCGGCACAGTTGACCAAGGTAAAACAATAGAAGAAGCTTTAGCGAATCTCAAAGAAGCTACAAAACTCTATCTGGAAGAATGTCCGCCACCTGAAACAACCCCAAGATTGGTCACCAGTATAGAGGTTATAGCAATGAGCGCTGGCATCTTTACATGTTACATAGATATTTGCAATGTAATATAAAAGTAACTGTATGAGCTGTATTTTTCATAAATTAGGCGATCGCTAAACCTTAAAGTTTTAAGGATGTCTGTAATGGTATTGATAATTTACAGTTTATAGCTTGAAATTGTTTAC